>NZ_JAVXKG010000007.1:57466-110474 GCF_036647415.1 Algoriella sp. | reverse complement strand
TGAACAAGTGTTTAACGACCATTAAATAGAAGTCTAACAAACTAATTCTTCCTAATAAAAATCTTATCTTCTGAAATTAAACTTAAGTTCGGCTTAAGTTCGGCTTAAGTTTAGCTAAACAAAAATCTTACTTGTTGTTTTTATTATAATTTTCAATTATTGAACGTAAGACATCTGTATTCTTTTTTTCTTTCTTCTTCTCTTCTTCTTTAATAATTACACTATAAAACTTTTCTTGAGAGAGTTGAGTAAAATAATTAATCCTTCTTATCGTTTTAATAGTCAAATTCCCATCTTTATCATAAGCAGGAATTTCTTTTGGAATAAACCAGTACCATCTTTCTGAAAGCTCTTCTTTTATTCTATCCCAATATCTTTTAGTGAAGTACTTTTGTAATTTTGGATGCAGTTGTTCTTTTATTCTCGGATCTGGAAAAATTAATTTTTCATCAACATATTCACGAGCTAAACTTTTAGACAATCCGTTCATTCTAGAATAAATAAAATTCTTATCAACCTTAGAGTAGGATTTTTCTTTATTCGTACTTAGAAGTGCTAAATGAGCCAACAAGACAACTTTCTCAAATTCTGTTTTTGGATTTTTAAAAAAATCAACTAAAACAGCTGTTTTAATTCTTGAATAAGGTTGATTTGATTGTACACTATTAAAAATTTCTTCTCCTTTGTTGTAAGTGGAAATTTTATTCATTGAATTCACTTCAAAAAATGATTCAGCAATCTCAATAGCCTTTTCTTCATCCGCACTATTCACCCATTCAAAACCATCTTTAAAATTATACTCCATAATATGCTTATAAATTGAAAAGCTGTAAATATTATACAGGCAACTATTGGAATCATCTAAAAATCCATCAATTAAATTGATTGGGAAATTAAAAAATTTCTCATTCTTCATTATTTCTTTATTATACCATTTCAAAGATAGCAAATATTAAAATGCTACATTAAAACATGGAATAAAATAAAATAGAAGACATTTACTCCTAATTACAAATCAAATTTAAACTCACTAAAACAAGAGATAAATCTTTTGAAATCAGATTTGAGGAAATAGAAATGTAATAACACACGGATACTTAACGTGTAAAATAATACACAATAGTGTAGTAGTTGTAGAAATAATTTATATCTTTGTTCTATAATAAGAACACTTTAATATAAAGTGTGTCAGCTGATATTATAAAAAAAAACAAATACTGATTTTGGGAAATTTACCAACAAATAACCATAGAGTTACAAGATGTTCGGGAAGCGTTAATCCAGCTCATGCAGCGTGTAAGCCTTCTAAAGGAGAACGTTTAAAGTGGGAGAAGTCAACTTCTTCAAATACTTTATTTGTTATACTTAATGAAGATGGTCGTATGTTGAATAATAACGAATTCCCTCAAAATAATAGAAATCTTTTAGTGCCTTGACATTCGACTACACAGGCTATGAATTAAAACCCCTTCTGGCGAAGCTAAAGCCCTTTTTCCTTGTGTAGCTCGTGTATTATTCTTAACTTTGCTTCTGTAATAAAATTTATCTTTCATTAATAAAGTTGTTTAAATAGCAATCATTCATGTCAAAGAATTAATAATACCGTTGCGCCAACAACGGTTTTATTTTGATAATATATCAATTATATAATTATCAAAAAAAATTGTAATAATTTAAACAATAAATTGTTTTTCATCCAAAAACAGCATCAATAACTTTCAAATGTTCAGCGTCTTGAATTTCGTAAGGAGTTGCACCTTGATAGCCCATTGAAATTGAATTATTAGAATGTCCCATTATTTTCTCCAGCATCATTTGATTAATCATCAAGTTCCCTCCAATAGTTCTAAATGTGTAACGTATATATTTAGTACGAATATCAAAGCTTAAATTGTTTTGTTTTCGAACCGTAATCATTCTTTGATTAATCATTTTGATATAACTGTTATATCCTTTTATATTATCTTCAGGTCCTGGTAAAAATGAAAATACTCGATCACTATCTTTAGTTCCATAGTTATTAATAATTTCCAAAGCAATTGGATGAAGTATATTATCAATCTTTACTCCACCTCCTTTACTTTTGTTTTTGAATCTATAAAACGAAATTCGATTATTGTTTATATCTTTCCATTTAAGATTTGCAACTTCAATAAAGTCATGTCCTCCAATCAAAAACTGAAACTTTATTAATTCTCTAGTCATTACATGAACATACTCTTTATGCTTGTAAGGTCCTAAAATCTCAAGATTAAAATAATGTATTAAATTATCTGCGCCAATATCTCTATTAACCTCCCTTCTTAACTTTAAATTAATAACTATATCCTTAAATGGATTGTCAGTTTTAATATTTAATGATTTTCTTTTTTGAGCCTCATTATAAACTTCTTTTAAACCTTGTAGATAGCTTTTAAACGAAAAATCAGAGACGCCATTATTATAACAATACACTTTATAATTATAAAGTATCTCATAATCTATACTATTGATAAGAAAAGAATCTTTGTCAATGTTCAAATATTCTAAAAACTTATAAAACTTATTAATCCTTACTTTATGTTGAAAAATTGATTTACCTTCTGATTCACGATCTTTTAAAAATTGCAGGAAAAAATCTTTAAACGTACTTTGACTTTGTTGAATCTTTAATCTATTCAACTCCATTTCAAGTAGCATTATTTTACTGTCAATATCGTTTAATTCTGGAATACCATTTTTTATAATTTCAATTGACTGTTCCAAGTTAAGAAAATTCTTATTGCAATATTCAAGTTCCTTTAATAACTCAAATTCTCTTTGTATAACAAAAGAGTTTCGAATAACCGCTTTTGATTTTTCTATTTGATAGATATTTAAAGGTAAGTATCTATGAGAATTGATTTGATCAAAAATTCTAATTTTTAAAGGAAAGCCTTTTTTAGTTTGCCTTCTATTGTCTACAATAATAGATGCGCTTATCATTTTTTAGGGTTTTTAACAAGATATTGCAAATTTATAATAATTTGCAATTTGCAATATATAAAAATCCCATTTTTTACCTCGTTTTACCTTTTGATTAATATATAATCTTTTTATCTAGTAGTGTTCTGTAAAGGCTTTATATGAATTTTAGAGGGATGCAAAAATTAAAGAAGTAATACATGTCAAAAATTACAGTTTTAATCATTTTATTTTATTCAATTAATTACGTTGTGTTTATATAATTTGAAATATTTAATAAACATAAAACGTCCAGATTTTTGATCTGAACGCTGAACAAATATAAGGATATTTCTAAAATTTTTAAAGGTTTTAGATTTTAATTCAGGATTAATATCTTTCAAAATTATTTTGGTTTTAAAACGTGTGTCTGTCATAAACTATCAAAAGATAAATGCATCTTAGAAGTGTTATAAGTAGAAATTATTCGATATAAAAAAACCTCATTTAAGATTATTAAATGAGGTTTTTTATTCATTCTATTTAAAGTAAGTCCTAAATTTTAAAACTATCCAAGTACTTAAAACAAATGGTGCAGTAAGTGCAATTGCTCCAATATCAGAAAAGCCTATAGTTAGAATAACCGATAAAAAAGTTGATATCGAAATCCAAATAAACGATTCACGCTTTTTATCTGCCAAAGCAATAGCACAAAGTATTGCATTATATCCCATAAATCCTGCATTAATAATAGATATTGGCTCCTTAAAAATTAAACCTATTAGAGAACCTAAAATAGCCGCATAAACTCCATAAATAGCAGAAATTCTAGAATTTATTAAAATGCCGAAAAGAAATAAAACACCAGTTATCTTATTTTCTTGAAACATTATTTGACCAAAACTATTTGTTGAAAATGATAATAATTGAAGAGTATTTTCTTTTGGGAATGAAGATGATACAAGTGAAAAATCTAAAACAAATAAAAAGAAAATCATCATCAACCAAGTTATTATAATAAATGGAAAAGTAAACGGAGGAATTATTTTTTTTAAATAATAATTTAAGACTGTTGTTAATGCTGCACTAATAATTAAAGCAACAAAAGTTGGAATTGAAAATCCAAAAAAATACCAGAGTGCTATACCTGTTAATGCTCCATTAAATCCGTAAAGTCCATCTTGAATTTCATCTTTTGAATAATTTAAAATCTGTGCTGTACTTATACTTACTATCGTTCCAAGTAAGGCTGCAAAACCTAAAATTAATGAATTATAAAAAATTCCGATTAAAAATATAAGCCCTGTGTATACATTATTCTGAAACATTACCTGTCCCAAACTTCTTAAAATAGATTGAAAATAGTTCATTTAATTTGATAAATAATTATATTATTAACCTGTTGTGCATTTTGATAATTTTAGCAATTAAACCGTCAATTCGAGTGGAATTCTGTAAGAATTTTGTATCAAGAATAAGGTTTTAGATAATAAAATTCTATTCTTGATACAATTTTTATTTATTATCATTTCTAAAAATCACTCGTACTGACGAATTTTAATTCAAAATATACAACGGGTAATTTGAAATATTAATATACATATTTGAAAAACGAGCAACACTATAATTAATCATAATGTTGCTCGTTTTATTATTTTTTTTATGTTTAAATTATTCGAGAGTTTGTTCTCCACCACCATTCACAAAAATAGTTTGACCACTTACCCATTCGGAAATAGGAGACGCAAAATACAACATTGCGCCAGCGATATCTTCTGCTTTTCCTAAACGTTTGATTGGTGTATGCGCTAACATTACTTTTTCTATTTCGGGTGTCAAAACACTTTCTAAAGCAGCAGTTCTTGTAGCGCCAGGACCAACAGCATTAATTCTAACTTCCGGACCAAAATCGTAGGCTAAGTTAGCAACCATATGATTCACTGCAGCCTTAGATCCTCCATAACCACTCATATTTGGACTTTTATTGATACTCGACATAGATGTTGTAAAAACGATAGAACCATATCCTACTTTTTTCATATATGGAACAACTAATTGGCATAATCTCCAACCGCTAAAAACATTCAATTCAAAATCTCGTTTAATATCATCCACAGATGCTTTGAACGGATTTTCTCGACCTCCACCTCCACCACCAGCGTTATTTATTAGGATATGTATACTTCCAAGCTCTTTTATAGTTGACTCTACCAAATGTACTAAATCTTCATCTTTCAAAACATTACATTCTACCGCAATAGCCTTTACTCCCAATGCTTCAATCTCTTTTGCTGTTTTTTTAGCCTCTTCTAAATTAAAATCACCAATAGAAATATTAGCTCCATGTTCTGCTAATATTACAGCTGTTGCTTTACCAATTCCATTTGCTCCTCCTGTTACAATAGCTGTTTTACCTTTTAAATTAAATAATTCTGAAGTGTTCATATAATTGAATTTAAATTAATTATTTTTTAAAAATAGTTTTACCCTCTTTTATAGTTTCAACTACTTTAATGTCTTTTAATTCAGTTGATTTTATTGTTAATGGGTTTTTATCTAAAATAACAAAATCAGCCATTTTTCCTTTTTTTAATGACCCTTTAAGATTTTCATCGAAATATTCATAGGCTGCATTTATTGTAATCGCTTTTAGCGCTTGATATGGCGTTGCTTTTTCAGCCTCACCAATTACTTGTCCTGTTCTTGATGTACGATTAACCGCTGTCCAAATAGTAAACAAAGGGTCTATTGGTGTTACTGTAGCATCAGAATGATTGGTATATTTCAAACCCATTTTGTCTGCAGTTGCAATCGGACTTAAAAAAAATGCACGTTCTTTTCCTAGATTTTCTACGTGAACATCACCCCAAAAATAAGCGTGATTTGTAAAAAATGAAGGCACAATTTTATATTTTTTATACGTTTCTAACTGATCAGGTCGAACAAATTGAGAATGTATTGCAATTGTTCTTCTGTCTTTATCTAATGGCTGTGAAAGTACTTTACAAGCGTATTCGTGAGCTTTTATAAGCATATCAATCGTTGCATCTCCATTACAATGCACAAAAAGTTGATTATTACTAGCGTAAGCTATTTTGAAGAGATTATTTAATTGTTCTTGCGTTAAACTTGCAAGTCCTCTACAATCGTGCGAACAACTAGGTACAGGTGTTAAAAATGGCTTTGTAAAATAAGCCGTTTTACCTTGAGGTGATCCATCTGCAACAATCTTTGTTCCTTCTACTTTAAATCCATTTCGATACTGTTTGAAATGAATTGTAGAATCTGCTAAATTTTTCTCTAAATCGCTGTAGCCTGCTAATGCAATCAAATCTATTTTTAATTTACCTTCATCCGCTTGTTTCTGGAAAAACTGAATAGCATTTCGATCTGTCATCCCATCTTGTGCGGTTGTAATTCCATTTTCTGCATAATAATTTTGAGTTTTATCAAAAAACTCAACCTGTTTTGTTTGAAGTATCTGAAGCATATTACTTACAAATGCATACATTGCTGTTTCTTGTACCAATCCATTTGGCTCTTTCGTATTTGGATATCTATCTATATTTCCTCCTGGAGGATTTGGACTAGCACTTGTAATATTCATTTTTTTAAGCGCTAAAGAATTTGCCACTCCCATATGCCCACTCGTATGTTGCAAATAAACTGGATTATTAGGTAAAATAGCATCTAATTCTTTATTATTTGGATGTCTTTTTTCTTCTAATTGGCTCTCATCATATCCCCAACCAAAAATCCATTCACCATCTTTAATATTATTTTCTGTTTTATATTTTTTTAAATCTTCTAGGATATTTTTAATACTCGAAACATTACCAACAGGTGGTGGATTCAAATTTATTTGTCCCATCGTATTAGATACCATTCCAAAATGACTGTGTGGATCTATAAAACCTGGCAATAAGGTTTTTCCTTTTAAATCTACTTTCTTATTCTTAGAAAATAATTTCTCCGCTTCTTTAAGATTCCCTACGAATACTATTTTTCCATTTTGTTCTACAACAGCTTCAGCATAATTAATCTCATCTGTTTCCATCGTTATAATGTGTCCATTATAATACAATTGAGCATCAGAATCCTCTTCTGTACCCATTTTCTTATCTGTTTGTCCACAACCAAATAACAATGTTAAGGACAACATAAATAGTGCTGCTTTTTTCATTTATTAATATTTTTGTTTAATATTTAAGGTAATTTTGTTTCATTACTAAAAAAATAATCATAAATAATAGAGCGTTTCTTGATAAATAAAAAGTTCAAATTAGGTGAATTTGATTCTATACTTTTCTTATAAGTAATTTACTGATAATTTGTGAAATAGAAAAATTAGACAAATTATTTTTCTATTATTTAAAATGAAATAAAATTTTAATATTTTATTTAAAAGCAATATTGAGATGATTAATATTAATTCTAAAATAATTCTATATTTAGAAACAAAAAATGATTTCTAGAAAATAAACAAAGGATCAAAATAGTTTCAATATATATACAAATACTACTTTATATCATGATAAAATTTGCATACACAATTCTTTACGTTCAGGATGTCACAAAAACCATTAAATTTTATGAAAATGCATTTGGTTTCTCCAGTAAATTCATGTCACCAGAAAATGATTACGCTGAACTTTTAGTAGGCGAAACAACACTTTCATTTGTATCAATATCATTAGCTGAATCTAATTTAAAAGATGGATTTATAGAAAGTAAATTAATGAATAAACCTTTTGGAATTGAAATTGGTTTTACGACAGATAATGTAGAACAAACAATTGTAACTGCTGTAGACGCTGGTGCTATAGTTGTAGAAAAACCAAAAATAAAACCTTGGGGACAAACAGTAGCTTACATTAGAGATCTTGATGGTTTTCTGATTGAATTATGTACGCCAATGGTGTAAATTAAAACTTTAGAAACATTTTAAATAAAACATTCAAAAACTGATTATTAATCAGTTAATATCATAAAAGTTAGTAAAAATCAAAACATAAGGTTCAAAAAATTAATATTATGATAACATTTGCACACTTTTTGTAAAGTCTAAGGAAGAAAATTATTTACAATGAAAAAAGTATTATTTACAGTTGCGTTAATTTTAGGATTATCTCAAGTTAATGCTCAAAATTACAACAATGCATTGGGTGTTGTTGTAGATTTAGGAGATGGAGCAACATTAGTTGGTCCTCAGTATAAACATTCTTTTGATGGAAAAAATGCTGGTAATTTACAAGTAATGTTTGGTGATAATATTACAGTTTTAGGTGCAGATTATACATATAATCAAGCATTTTCTGGTACAAATGGATTAGGATGGTATGTTGGTGTTGGTCCTCAGTTATCTTTTGTTGATTATGGAAATGATTATCATGGAGATTCTGATAAAACATATTTTGCAATTCGTCCACAAGTTGGTTTAGAATATAAAATTCCTTCGGCTCCATTAGCATTACATTTTGATTGGAAACCTTGGTGGAATTTAACAAACGATTCAAATTTTGAAGCAGGAAGATTCTCTTTAGGATTTAAATATGTTTTCAATTAGTAATTAATTCTAGAACATATAAAACCACTCTATATTGAGTGGTTTTTTCGTTTAATAATAAAATATTATTTTTACAATAAATCTTTAAGTTATATTTTTAAAATAAGACTTAACTTAGTTCCTTTCAAACATAAAAAGATATATCATGAAAGAAATTAAATGTTTATTTCTAATCACAGCATGTTTTACATTATTTAATTGCGTTTCTACACAAAATCAAACTTTAAATGATGGAAGCTCTATGGAAAAAGCAATAAAAGTAGGTAGTGTAGCAGAGGAATATAAAATTGCTCGTAACAAATGTCCTGATTGTCAACTAAAATCCCAAACTTTATCTACGGATGACAAAGGAAAACCATTTGATATATTAACTTATACAAAGCCTAATGGAGAAACAGTTAATTATTACTTTGATATATCTAAATTTTTCGGGAAATTTTAAAATGCCTATTTTTTTATTTTAAAAAACTATTATTTCTCATAATCATAGAAGTAAAACCGTTGTGCATTGTACTAATTCTAGCAATTAAACCGTCAATTCAAATGAAATTCTGTAAGAATTTTGTATCGAGAATAAGGTTTTAGAAAGATAAAATTCTATTCTCGATACAATTTTTATTCATTTCATTTCTAAAGTTCACTCGAACTGACGAATTTTAATTCAAAATGCACAACAGGTTAGAAGTAAGTAAAATCATAAAAACAACCAAGATTTTAGTTTTTAAAACTATCATTTTATGTTTACTTTTGGAAAAGTAATTATTCTTGAACGAATAAATTTTAAGTAATAACAGCTATTTAGCCGATTTATCTCTTTATTTAATTCAAGTCAAATTCTATATAAGCTCAATAATTTGATAATTCGAGTTATAATTACGAAATTTAACGTATTATTTATATTTAATAACATTTTAGAAGATGAAACAATTAGTTGGAACAGGAGTCGCTTTTGTTACACCTTTTCACCAAGATGGGAGTATTGATTTTACTGGTTTAGAAAAATTAGTAGATTATACAATCAATGGAGGTGTTGAATATTTAGTTATTTTAGGAACTACTGCAGAAGCAGCAACACTTACAAAAGATGAAAAGAAGCAAGTAATCGAAACGATAAAAAAAACCAATGCAAACCGTGTTCCAATGGTTTTAGGTATTGGAGGTAACAATACTGCTGAAGTTATTGCAGAATATAAAGAAACAGATTTAAGTGATTATATTGCGATTCTTACAGTTTCACCTTACTATAACAAGCCTACGCAAGAAGGTATTTATCAGCATTACAAAGCAATTGCAGAAAGTACAGATCAAAACATTATTTTATACAATGTACCAGGACGCACAGGCTCTAATATTACACCAGAAACTACAATTCGTTTAGCAAATGAATTTAAAAATGTTGTAGCAATCAAAGAAGCTTCTCCTGACTTTTTACAATCAACAGATATTATTAGATTAAATACTCGCGAAGATTTCCTTATTATATCTGGAGATGATGAATACGCTTTACCAATGACTTTAGCTGGTGGATCGGGTGTGATTTCTGTTATAGGACAAGGAATTCCTGAGATTTTCACAAATATGATTCGTAAAGCATTAAACAAAGATGTTGACGCAGCTTATACATCACATTATAAAACGGTAAAAATTACACGCGCTATTTTCGAAGAAGGAAATCCATGTGGAATAAAAGCAGTTTTAGACAACAAAGGAGTTTGTTCTCCTTATACACGTTTGCCTTTGGTACCAGCTTCAGCGAAATTAACTGAAAAGATTAACCAATTATTAGCAGAAATTTAAACAATAAAACTATGATAAAAGATACTGTATTAGACGCATTAAATAAGCAAATAAAACTAGAAGGAGATTCTTCTCAATTATATTTAGCAATGGCTTCTTGGGCTGAAATAAAGGGATTAGAAGGAACAGCAAACTTTTTGTACGCACACGCAGACGAAGAAAGAATGCATATGTTAAAATTAATCAAGTTTATTAACGAAAGAGGTGGAAAAGCATTTGTTCCACAAATAGAAGAACCAAAACAAGATTTTTCTACTTTGAAAGATGTTTTCAAAGCTATTCTTACTCACGAAATGTTTGTTTCTGAATCAATTAACGAAATTGTAGGTTTAACATTAGAACAAAAAGATTATGCAACACATAATTTCTTACAATGGTATGTTTCTGAACAAATTGAAGAAGAAAAATTAGCTCGTAATGTTTTAGACAAATTAGAAATGATCGGATCTGACAAAGGAGGCTTGTATCTGTTTGATCGTGACATTGTTACAATAAGCGCAGAGTCGTCTCAAGAATAAATAAAAAAAATTGAGTTTTTATTAAGAGGATTAGATAATAATTTTTTATACTTTAGTCCTCAATTTTTATTAAATTTGCAGAATGTTTAAAAAACTAAGTTTAGTAGTTTTAATTGGCGCTTCGGTAATGTCTTGTAATAAGACTTACAATAAAGCGATGAAAAGTACGGATAAAGATGAGATATTTACCCTAGCAACGCAGTTGTACGAAGATGGTAAATATGATTTAGCAAACGAATTGTACGAAAAAATTTCGACATCTTTCGTAGGAACAGAAAAAGCAGCTGATATTGCTTATAATATGGCACAAGCTAATTTTAACGAAAAAAACTTTCGTTTAGCTGGTCATCAATTCAAAAGTTTCGCAGGAGCATATCCAATGGATGCTCGTGCAGAAGAAGCTTTGTTCAAATCAGCGTTTTCTTATTACAAGGATTCACCGAAGTACGATTTGGATCAAACAAGTACATACACAGCAATTAGTGAGTTACAAGGATTTATCAATGCATATCCAGAGTCAACTCAAGTTAGTGAAGCGAATAATTACATTACAGAACTTAGACAGAAGTTAGAATTAAAATCATTCGAAATCTCAAAAGTTTATTACAAAACGATGAAATATAAGGCTGCGGCTGTTTCGTTTGATAATATGATTGACGAATATCCAGATTCTAAATTCCGTGAAGAAGCAATGATGTACTCTTTACGTTCTAAAGCAGAATTAGCTTTAAATTTTAGCCGTTTAGAAAGCAAAGAATTACGTTTACAAGAAGCAAGAACTCAATATCTATTGTTAAAAAGATATTATCCAGAAACTAAATTTAAAAGCGAAGCTGATAAGTTAATGGAAAAGATTGACAAAGATATAATCGATACTAAAAAAGCATTAGCTGATTTAGATGTTGCAAGAAAAGCTGCAGAAGCAAGTCAAGCAGAAGCAATCAAAGAGCAAAATAATAATAAATAATAAAATACTAATTCTTTCATTATGAATTTCAAAGATATCGGTGCAGCACCAACAACACAAACTTACGATCGTAATAAAATTGATGAGAAAACAGGAAACTTGTACGAATCAATTGTAATTATGGGAAAAAGAGCAGAACAAATCAACCAAGAAATGAAAACTGAATTAATTCAGAAATTGGATGAATTTGCTGCACACACTGATTCGTTAGAAGAAGTTTTTGAAAACAGAGAGCAAATCGAAGTTTCTAAATTCTACGAAAGATTACCAAAACCAACTGCTATTGCAGTTAGAGAATGGTTAGATAACGACGTATATTACAGAAATCCAAATGAGGATAAATAATGTCTGTTTTACATAGCAAAAAAATTCTTTTGGCAGTTACTGCCGGAATAGCGGCCTACAAAGCCGCTTTTCTTGTTAGAGGGCTAATCAAAAGAGGTGCAGAAGTTAAAGTTATCATGACTCCAGAGGCTCAAAACTTTGTCACTCCACTTACACTTTCTACACTTTCTAAACATCCAGTTGAATGGGAATTTTTTGGAGATAAAGGTGATTGGAATAATCATGTAGAATATGCACTTTGGGCAGATTATATGATAATTGCACCTTGTACAGCCAACACACTTTCGCACATGGCAGATGGAACTTGTGATAATTTAGTTCTAGCCACCTATCTTTCTGCAAAATGTCCTGTATATTTTGCACCAGCAATGGATTTGGACATGTACAAACATCCAACAACATTAGAAAATATTCAAAAACTAGAATCATTTGGTAATATTTGTATTCCTGCAGAGGCTGGCGAATTAGCAAGTGGATTAATAGGCGAAGGCAGAATGGCTGAACCTGAAAGCATTGTTGCATTTTTAGAACAATCCATTATTGCTACTCTCCCACTTCATGGTAAAAATGTTGTAGTTTCTGCTGGTCCTACATACGAAAACCTAGATCCTGTTCGTTTTATAGGTAATTATTCTTCCGGAAAAATGGGATTCGAAATTGCAAAAGCAGCAGCAAATTTAGGTGCAAATGTTACATTAGTTGCTGGGCCAAGTCACGAGTCTGTTTCTGGTTATCCAATAACACGTATAAATGTCGTTTCGGCAAAGGATATGTACGATGCAATGCATGCTAATTTTGACAAAGCAGATGTTGTTGTAATGTCAGCAGCGGTTGCAGATTATCGTCCTAAAGAAATGGCGAATCAAAAAATTAAGAAAGAAAATGATGATAATTTAGTCATCGAATTGGTAAAAAATCCTGATATTCTAAAATCATTAGGCGAAATCAAAACACATCAATTATTGGTTGGTTTTGCACTAGAAACGAACAATGAAGAAGAATATGCAAAGAAAAAATTAACCAAAAAGAACCTAGATTTTATCGTTCTTAATTCTATGCAAGACAAAGAAGCTGGATTTCAGAAGAATACAAACAAAATTACAATAATTGACAACGATTTATCAATGCAACAATTTGATGCAAAATCAAAAGCTGATGTTGCAAAAGATATTTTAAATGTCATTTTAAATAAATTATAATAATTAATATGAAGAAATTAGCCTCAATTTTCTTTTCGGCATGTTTAGCTGCAACTGCATTTTCACAAAATTTAATTGCAGATGTAAAAGTAGATTATTCCCAAGTACAAAGTTCTAATAATCAAGTGTATCAAACATTACAAAAATCTTTGACTACCTTTATTAATTCAACAAAATGGACAAATGATCGCTTAAAAACCTACGAAAGAATTGAAGCTAGTTTCAACATTAATATTCAGAAAAAAGAAGGAAATCGTTTTACAGGAACTATTTTAGTTCAATCTCGTCGTCCGGTTTTCAATTCTACATATTATACGCCTGTTCTTAATTTGAACGACACAAATTTTAATTTCGAATATCAAGAATATGAAGAATTAGTTTTTAATGATCGTAAATTCAGTAATAAAAACTTAACAGATGTTATTACCTTTTACGTATATTTAGTTTTAGGTTACGATGCAGATACATTTGCAAAAGAAGGTGGAACAGAATATTTCAAAATGGCTAAAAAAATTGCAGACTTTGGTCAAGCAAGTAATAATTTTAGCGGTTGGAGCGAATTAGACGGTTTACAATCTCGTTCATCTTTAATCAATAATGTTTTAAAAACAGATAACTCTTCTTTACGAAATATATCATATCAATACCACAGAAATGGATTGGATATTATGTCAGAAAATGAATTGAGAGGTAAAAATGCAATTGGAAATACACTTTTACAATTAGAGTTTTATCAACGCGGAAGTTACTCTCAATTTTATCCATTAGACATTTTTGTAACTGCCAAAAAAGACGAGATAAAACAAATATTTTCGGGTGGACAAACGTCTACTGTTAATATTGAGAAATTAAAAGAAATTTTAAATTCTATCTCACCAAAAAATAGTACAAATTGGAATTCCTTAAAAAAGTAAAATGTTAAGTACGCTTCGAGTAAATAATTTTGCCATAATTGATGAGTTAGAAATAGATTTTAAATCTGGTATGACGACACTTACGGGTGAAACTGGAGCTGGAAAATCTATCATTTTAGGTGCTTTAAAATTAGTTTTAGGCGAACGCGCTGATTTAAAAACACTCAAAAATGAGAAAGAAAAATGCATCATCGAAGCTATTTTTAACATCAAAGAATTAGAATTACAAGCTTTTTTCGAAGAACATGATTTGGATTATGAAGACGAATCTATTCTGAGAAGAGAATTATTACCTTCTGGGAAATCGCGTGCATTTATAAATGATACACCTGTAAAAGTTTCTATTTTACATGAATTATCAGAATTATTGATTGATATTCATTCTCAATTTAATACACCAAAAATTTTTGAAGCTGATTTTCAGTTATCAATGTTAGATATTTATGGAGATAATAAAGAATTATTAAAAGAGTATAAAGCTGTTTTTCTAAACTATATTGCCATAAAAAAGAAAATAAAAGAGGCACAAAATTCGTTAGAAAATCAATCGCAAGATTTAGAATATAAACTTCATTTGTGGGAGGAATTAAATAATGCTTCACTACGAATTGGAGAATTAGAAACTTTAGAGAGTGAAATAAAATCACTTTCTAATGTAGAAGAAATCATTTCAACTTTAAATGAAACTTATCAATTTTTGGAACATCCAGAAGTTGGAATTGTTTCGCAATTGAATGAAGCGAGCAATAAATTAAATCGAATTACAGATTTTTCGAATGAATACAAATCTATTTATGATCGTTTAAATTCATCAAAAATAGAGCTTCAAGACATTTCTGGAGAGATGAGTCATCTGATAGAATCAACAGAAATGAATCCTGAACGTTTGCTTGAATTGACAGAACGTTTTGATTTGATTCATAAACTATTACGAAAACATGATGTCTTAACAATAGAAGATTTAATTGAAAAAAGAGAACAACTAGAAACACAAACTTCTGGTTTTGATAATCTTAGCGATTTAATAATTCATTTGAATAAAGAATTAAATTTGATAAGTGATAAACTTGAAAAACTATCACTTAAGATTCGTAAAAACCGCTTTGCTTCTATTGATACGATTAGAGAAAATATTTTGTCAACTTTGTCTCAATTGGGAATGGAAAATTCTCAACTAATGATTCAGTTAAACGAAACTTCTGATTTTACACTGACAGGTAAAGACGAAGTTCTTTTCTTATTTAGCGCTAATAAAGGAATGGAACCACGTGTTTTTGAAAAATCTGTTTCGGGTGGAGAGCGTTCACGATTGATGTTGGCTATCAAAAAATTATTGGCTACACACCAACATTTACCAACTTTGATTTTAGATGAAATTGATACAGGTATTTCGGGAAAAGTAGCAAATGAAACGGGAAAAGTAATGCAAGAAATGTCGCAAAATATGCAACTTTTAGTCATTACGCATTTACCACAAGTTGCTTCGAAAGGTAATCATCAACTAAAAGTTTACAAAGAAGTTGTAGATGAAACGACAAAAACAAATGTAAAAGAATTGTCGCAAACAGAACGTTTATCAGAAATTGCACAAATGATTTCAGGCTCAGAATTGACTGATGCTGCACTTAATCAAGCAAAGGAATTAATGAATTTGAATTAAAATTCTAAACATATAGAACCAAAAAAGCTCGAGAATTTTCTCGAGCTTTTATTTTGTATAAATCTAAAATTATTTTGTTAATTTCTCTAAAGAATATTCAATCATCGCATCAACGGTTTTGTAAGAATCTGTACTAAATTCTCCCAAAATACGGTTGGCAACAATTGCGTTAACAGATAATGCATCGTGTCCCATCATCGCTGCTAATCCATAAATAGCCGAAGTTTCCATCTCGAAGTTAGAAATTCTTAAACCATTATGATTAAATGATGTTAAACGTTCATTAATATCTGCAGGATTTGGTTGTAATCTCAAATAACGACCTTGCGGTCCATAAAAACCACATGCCGTAGCTGTAATTCCTTGAATTGTATTTTCCGAAGCTAATTTATTTAACAAACTTGTAGAAGCTTCTACTAAATATGGACGAGATTTATTTGGAGACCAATCTACATATTTGATAAAAGCGTCTTCTAACTCTTTGTTCATAACCGCTTCACTTCCTACATAATAATGCAACAAACCGTCTAAACCTAAACCATGCGAACTCAAAACAACACTATCTACTGGTATATCAGCTTGTAAAGCGCCTGAAGTTCCTAAACGTATAAAAGACAGTTTTCTGAAATCTTCTTTAATCTGTCCTGTTTCTAAATTTATATTTGCTAAAGCATCTAATTCCGAAAAAACAATATCAATATTGTCTGTTCCCATACCTGTAGAAATAACCGTTAAACGCTGTCCGTTCAAAGTTCCTGTATGTGTAACAATTTCTCTTTTAGAAGCCTTATGCTCGATTGAATCAAAATGTCTTGAAACTTTTTCTACACGATTTGGATCTCCAACCGTGATAATTGTATCAGCTAAATGTTCTGGTCTTATATTACAATGGTAAACACTTCCGTCTGCATTTAAAACTAATTCTGATGCTGCTTTACTCATAGTTTTCTAATTAAAAATAAACACACAAGATACAATCTTTATTGCAAATTTGTGTTATTTTTTTATTAACCACCTACTCTTTTCACTTTAAATCCTTTATCTTTTAAGTAAGTCATTATTTTATCTCGGTAATCTCCTTGTATAATAATTGATTCATCTTTAAAACTTCCTCCAACACCTAAAAATACTTTAATTTCTTTGGCTAATTGCTTAAAATCTTCGTCAGCTCCCGTATAACCTTCAATAACAGTTGTTGGTTTGCCTTTTCGCTTTTCGAATTTACAAATTAATGGATCCGCTTGCATCCATAACTCATTTTCAACTTCTTCTATTTCTTCAGGTTCTGAAACATGATCAGGAAATAAATTTTTTAATTGATCTGATAAATCCATAAAATTATATTTTTATAATACCTCTTTCAAGCATTTCATTCATTTCAATCGAAATATGTTTAAATGTAGGTAATTGTTCTATAAGGCTTCCTGCATTTTTTTTATTCACTTTAAAAGTCAAATCCCTTTCTGTTGTAAATAATAAAGCAGATGTGAAAGGATTTTTAATATAAGAGCTTAAAATCATAAAAGCCTCGTCAATAGTATGAAAACTCTCTACTTCTTCTGATTTATATCGTGTATTGAAAGCAAAGTTATATCCTCCAGTTTCTAAAATATGAAGTCTTACATAAATATTTTTAAGCTCCGTATCGCCCATCGTTTTGGCAAAAGTAAGTTTGGCAAAAGTTCCTTGATTGATACTTGATTTTACTTGTTCATAAAATTCTACAAAAACAGTCTGATATGGCATCTTAATATATGTTTAATCTGCAAAATTAAACTAAGTAGACCAATTATAGGTTCTTTTTCATTATTTTTTGTCAGATTAATATCAAAATTATAAGTCTATGAGATTAAAAAGCAAATAACATCTTTTGTACATTTTAATGCATTTAGTTTGTATTTTTGCAAGATCAATCTTCAATAAGTCGTATTAAAATCTTATTCAAGATTACAGTTTATCAATTATAAAGATTCAATAAAAAAATAGCCATGAGCGAACACCAGTTAACAAAGGAAGTAACGTACAAAGGAAATACAAAAACTTTTACTGTCGAAATTGAGCAATTGCCTCCATTTAATCCAGAAACTATGGATAAAGAAAAGTACGATGAAACACAAGTTGTACTTGCTGCTTTGGCTAGAAAAAAGCTTGAAAATCAAAAAATGGAATGGGTTTTTAATATCGAAAAAACAATACAAGAACAGCAGTGATAATAAATTGCTAGAAAGGAAAAGATGCCTAAATAAAACTTTAACTATTTTATTGAAGATGAGAACAAAATTATGGCATGTACTTTGTAATACATAATACGTTAAAATAACATAATTAGTAAAATGAAAAAATCAAAGTTTTTTAAAGTCGCAGGTGCAGCAGCAATGGAAGCACAAAAAGACAAATCTTTTTTGGATAAAGTAAAAGCATTTTTCAGAATGTTGGCTGATTATAAAAAAGGAAATTATAAACCCGAAACGACTAATCTAGTCATAGGTTTTCTAGCTACTTTGTATATAATATCGCCAATTGATATTATTCCAGAAGCCTTATTTGGTCCTTTTGGTTTGGTAGATGATTTTGGAATATTGTTATTTGGAATGAAATATTTTAATAAAGAAATTGCAAAATACCTTACTTGGGAAGCTAACCAAAAAGCGTATGACAATATTGAAGATGCAAAAATTATAGATTAAAAATAACCATATATTTTAAAAAATCAGTCCGATTTCGAGTAGAATTCGGACTATTTTGTATTTAATCAATAAATCTTGTAGAAAAATAACAATAAACCCTGCATATATCCAAAGATTTTATTAGTTTTAGAAATTAATAACTATACTAAAAATAAAACAACCAGAAAATGGTAATTATTAACAACTTTGAAGAATACAAAGCATTTGAAGGAAAAGAAATTGGTGTTTCGGATTGGCATACAATTACGCAAGAACAAATCAATCGTTTTGCAGATGCAACAATAGATCATCAATGGATACATACAGATCCAGAAAAAGCAAAAAAAGAGGGTCCATTTAAGAATACAATTGCGCATGGATATTTAACACTTTCTATGATTCCTCATTTATGGGATCAAATTGCAGAGGTTAGAAATATCAAAATGTTAATCAATTACGGAATAGAAAATTTAAGATTTGGACAACCTGTTTTGGTTGATAGTGATGTTAGATTAAAAGCAAAGTTAAAATCTATTACAAATCTTAGAGGAATAGCAAAGGTAATCATCGAAGCAACTTTTGAGATTAAAGACAATCCAAAACCTGCTTATACTGCAGATGTTGTTTTCTTATACCATTTTAATGATTAAAATAAATTAACTAAATATTTTTCAGCTTCTATTCTTTTGGAATAGAAGCTTTTTAATTCTCCTTCATTTTTCAAATTTTTTGTTCCTAAAATATAGAAGTATCTTGCACGCAAATCAAACTATTGCCCGAACAACGATACTAAAATGCAACATTTTTCAAACAATAAAACCTTAATTAGCATAGTTGGTCCAACGGCTATTGGTAAAACTGGACTTGCAATAAAATTGGCACAACACTATTCTACAGACATTATGTCTTGTGATAGTCGACAGTTTTACAAAGAAATGACAATTGGTACTGCAGTTCCTTCTACTTCAGAATTAGCAGAAGCGAAACATCATTTTATACAAAATATTTCGATTCATGAAAAATATTCCGTTGGAGATTTTGAACGTGATGGTTTAGCATTTTTAGATGAATATTTTCAGAATAATAATCTTTGTATAATGGTTGGTGGTTCTGGTTTGTACGAAAAAGCAATTACAACTGGTTTTGATATTTTCCCAGAAATTGATCCTATTTTTAGAGAACAACTTAATCAGGAATTAGAAACTGATGGAATTGAAAAATTACAACTCGAATTAAAACAAGTTGATCCTATTTATTACGAAGAAGTTGATATTTACAATAAACAACGTGTAATTAGAGCCTTAGAAATTTACCGCGGATCTGGACAACCTTTCTCTAAATTCAGAAATCAAGATCTAAATAAGCGTCCATTTAACATAATTAAGATTGGACTAGAACTTCCTCGACAAGAAATGTATGACCGAATTAATCAACGTGTTGATATCATGATGAATGAAGGTTTACTTGACGAAGCAAAATCATTGTTTACATTAAAAGAATTAAATGCTCTACAAACTGTTGGTTACAGAGAATTATTTGATTTTTTTGAAGACAAAATTGATTTAAACTTTGCAACTGAGGAAATTAAGAAAAACACCAGAAGATTTGCCAAACGACAAATGACTTGGTTCAAAAAAGACCAAGATGTTAATTGGTTTTCTCCTTTAGAAAAAGATCAAATAATTAATTTTATTAATTCTAAAATAACTTGTGATGAATAACTTTGTAGCCATCGATTTTGAAACTGCAAATAATTATCGGAATTCTGCATGTGCAGTCGGAATTGTAACTGTTACAGATAACATAATTACAGATGAATTTTACACATTAATTCAGCCTCCACTCAATCAATATAATTATCATAATATTCAAGTTCATGGTATTCGTCCAGAAGATACACTTTCTTCTCCTACATTTGAAGATGTTTATTTTGAGATAAAGCAACGTTTGCAAAATCAACTAATTGTTGCTCATAATGAATCTTTTGATCGTTCTGTTCTAAAGAAAACAATGGAGTTTTATGGTTTAAATTATAACCAATTAAATATTTCCGAGAAGTGGGAATGTACTTATAAAATTTTTAAAACAAAAGGAATTGTTCCAACAAAACTTTCTGATTGTGCACGTAAATTTAACTTACAACTTAACCACCACGAAGCATTATCCGATGCAAGAGTTTGTGCACAATTATACTTACTAAAATAAATTATATCATAATAAATTCTATAATAAAGGGAGCAGTATTGCTCCTTTTTTATGAACTGTTTGTATTGGTAAAGTCTATATTTTCTATTTAAAGTATTGATTTAAATAGAAAATAATTTTAGATTAAAACTTATACAATATCAAAATTATTTATATAGCTCATTCTTATTTATTGTAATGTCATTCCATATTTAAACGTTTTAAAATGATTTCATACAAACATAAATAACTGTATTAAAATACAATAAACGACAACAAGTATTTACAAACACTTACAAACGTTTAAAATCAACTATAATTACGTTATTTAAGAAATAATCAAGACAAAGAAATTATAACGTATTCTCAGAGGAAAAAGAATGATTATTGCTTTACATTATTAACACAAAAAAATAAATTATGTCTGTACAAAAATTTAGAGAATTACACTACACTAACAAACCATTAATTATTGTAAATGTGTGGGATGTGATAAGTAGTAAAGCTGCGGAAGATTCAGAATTTTTAGCTGTCGGAACTTCAAGTCATGCAATTGCAAATATGTTGGGTTATGAAGATGGTCAAAATATATCGTTTGACGAAATGCTTTTTGTCATCGATAGAATTTCAAAATCTATTAACATACACGTTTCTGCCGATATAGAAAATGGATTTACAGAAGATTTGAATATCTTGAATACTTATATAGAAAAATTAGTTGACATTGGTGTTGTCGGAATTAATTTAGAAGATGGAGATGTCAGTGGTGAAAAAAGGAAATTAGCTGATGAAAATATTTTAGCAAATAAAATTAAATCGATCAAAAATTATTTAAACAATAAAGGAAAAGATATTTTTATAAATGCACGAATTGACACTTATACAACTAAAATTGAAAATGAGTTAGAAGAAACAATAAAAAGAGGAAAAATATATAAAGAAGCTGGAGCTGATGGAATTTTTGTTCCGTTGATTGAAGAAAAATCCGATATTGAAAATGTAATAAATGAAATTGGTTTACCGCTAAATATTTTTATTACACCAAAATTAAACTCTTATGAAACGATAAATCAATTAGGAGTTCATCGTGTTTCTAGTGGAAATAAAGTTCATCATAAAGTAGCAGAATTCACAAATAAGTTTTTTAAAGATTTAGTAGAAACAAAAGATTTTTCGAAATTACTGTAATCCCCTACTCTACATAAAAAAAGGTTGCAATTGCAACCTTTTTTTATAACATAATTACACCTTCTATTTTTGCTACATCTTTGTAATAATTAATTACAACATCTGCTTCATCAATAAATATTTTTGCAGAAATTGATGTATACTTTCTATTAGCAGAAGCTTTATACGAATAATCTACAGTTTGATCTAAAAAAACATCTTTTATTTTATTCATTGTTTCCTCACTTGAAGGATAAATAAATTTAAAAACATATTCAGCTGGAAATTTCTGTACATCCTTTAATCTTTCTTTAAATTTTGCATAAAAATCTTCCTCATTGTGAGAACTATCGTGTATATCTTCAAAAGTGTAATCTCTATTATCGCTCATAATTATAATTTTAGATGTTAAAGCAAAAATGGTACCATTTCAACTAATTTAATCTTCAAAAAGACATCTTGTCATACATCTCAAATAATTAGAATATAACAACTTTTAACTAAAAATTGAGTGATTAATTTGACACGAATTTTAATCCTACAATTGAACTAATTAAAGTAAAAATGAAGAAAATTCTCCAAAAATTTGCAGGCTCTTTAAAGACAAAAATTCCGATTAAAACTGTACCAACCGCTCCAATTCCCGTCCAAACTGCATAAGCTGTTCCTAATGGTAAAGTTTGTGTTGCTTTTATCAATAATCCCATACTAGCAAATAAACAAAGAACAAATCCACCGTACCATAAATACATTTCTGTACCTGTCGTTTCTTTTGCTTTTCCTAAAGATGATGTAAATCCAATTTCGAACAATCCACCTAATATTAATAAAATCCAATTCATTTTGTATAATTTTATGCAAATATTAGATTGAAAAACGATTTATTTTTTAACATTTGTTAAAAAATAAACCAATTAAATTTCTGCTCTAATTCTACTTAATGTTACTTGACTAATTCCTAAATATGATGCAATATAACCTAATTGAACACGATTAATCAAACTTGGATTTTCAACCAAAAGTTTCTTATAGCGTTGAATTGCGGTTCCTAATTGACTCGAAATAAATCGTTCTTCTGTTTCTATTAATTCGTTTTCTGCTAATTTTCTTCCCCAATTTGCCAATTCAAGATTAGTCTCATATAAACCAATCAAGTCATTCATTTTTATTTCATAAAGAACGCAGTCTTCTAACAATTCTATTGTTTCATAACTTGCTTTTTTTTCGATATAACTTCGCATCGAAAGAATAGAATTACCTTCTTGACCAAACCAAAATGTAACCTCATCACCATCAAAAATTGTATAGGCACGTACAATTCCTTTTTTAATAAAATATACTTTTCGTTCTATTTTATCTGAGTTTAAGATATTTAAACCTTTAGGTAAAGAAACTTCTTTTATATTACTCATTAATAATTGTTTAGAATTATCAGAAATAACATAAACCTCATCAATGATTTGTTCAATTTTCATATTGTAAAGAACGGAAATGTTTTGGAAATAAAAAACTCAACTTGATGAAGTTGAGTTTTTATTGAGTATATATTATGTGAATTTTAAATCATTTTTATAATAATTCTTATACTTGAAATGATAACCAATAAGGCTACCAAAATATAAGCGAGTTTTTGAGGTAATTTACCTGCCAATTTCGCAGCAAACGGAGCGGCAATCATTCCTCCTACTATTAATCCCAAAACAATATACCAATATTGCACGCCCATACTTGTAAAAAAAGTCATTGTGGCAGCAAAAGTGACAAAAAATTCTGCAAGAGAAACTGTACCGATAACATATTTAGAATGACGTCCCTTTGTTAATAAAGTTGATGTAACAATTGGTCCCCAACCTCCTCCTCCAAAGGCGTCTAAAAATCCACCCGAAAATCCAAGTAAACTAATTCGTTTTATTTTTTTGCGAATAACTTTATTTTTGAATGCCAAAGAAATTAATCTGAATGCAATAATCATTAAATATAACGCAACAAATGGATAAGCATATTGCTCATATTCTTCGCCAATATAAATCACAAATAAAGAGCCTAAAACAGCACCTACAACACCTGGAACAGCAAGCCAAATAAGCATTTTTTTGTTTACATTTCCGAATTTGTAATGAGAATAGCCGCTTATTGCGCTAGAAAACATTTCTGCTGTGTGTATACTACCAGAAATTGCAGGCAGTTTAATTCCCATAGACATCATAGCTGCAGCAGAAGTCATTCCATAACCTAATCCTAATGCTCCATCTACCATTTGCGCAAAAAAACCAACAGCCAACATAATGTAAAACTCATTTGGAATATGAGCAACAAATGTGCTTAGTTCGTTATACGAATAAAATGAAGCCAACGTATAACCAAAAAATACAGATAAAAAAATTGTACTAATCCAAGTTGCTAGCCTTTTGTATTTATTTACTGGTTTTTTCTCTTTATTTGTTTGCGATGTTGTACTTTTATCAGATTCTTTTTTTTCGGATATAGAATCAAATTCAGGGCTATTCATAGAATTTATTTTTGATTATAAAATCATTAAAGCACCAACCGTATTATGCGTTGTTTCGTCAACCAAAATTGCATTTCCTGTTTTATTGTTTTCTGTAAAAACATCATAAATTAATGGTTGATTTGATTGAATTTCTATTTGTGCAATATCGTTTAAGCCAATTTGATCCGTTGTTATAAATTCCCAATTATTAACATCCCAACGCTGATTAATTGCTTTAATTTTAACACGAACAGATTTGAAACGATGTTGCAAAATATATGGTTTTCCTAATTGAAGATTTTGAGAATCTAACCAACAAACCCAAGAAGTTATTTTATTGTTTTGTTTCACCTCATCATTTGCAAGAATAAAACTATCTCCACGAGAAATATCAACATCATTTTCTAAATGAATTACAACATTATCTCCCGCAATAACTTCTTCTACATCAGTCAAATTTCGTTCTAAACGTAAAATTTTTGTTGTAATATTAGCTGGTAAAACAGTTATTTCATCTCCAACTTTATATTTTCCACTTAGCACCAAACCTGCATATCCACGATAATCATGTAAAGATTCTTCTTGCGGACGAATTACATATTGAACTTGAAAACGAGCTGGTAAATTTTCTTGTGTTTCAATTTCAATTGTTTCTAATAATTCTAAAATATTTTGACCTTTATACCAAGATGTATTTTCAGATTTCGATACAATATTATCTCCAGCTAAAGCCGAAATTGGTACAAAATGAACTTCATTGTAATTTAATTCTGGTAACAAAGCTTCAAAATCATTTTTTATTTGATTAAAAACTTCTTCCGAATAATCAATAATATCCATTTTATTAATTGCAACAATCGCTTTTTTCAAGCACATTAAAGAACCAATGCTTGCGTGACGTTTTGTTTGTGTTGTAACACCATTTCTGGCATCAATCAGAATAATAATCAAATCAGAATTAGAAACTCCAGTTACCATATTTCGCGTATATTGCTCATGTCCTGGCGCATCTGCAATGATAAATTTTCGTTTTTCTGTAGCAAAATATTTATAGGCAACATCTATTGTAATTCCTTGCTCACGTTCGGCACGAAGTCCGTCTGTTACAAGTGCTAAATCAATATTACTATTTTTTGAAATATTTTTAGACTGTTTTTCTAAAACACCTAATTGATCTGTATGTATAGAATTAGAATCATAAAGCAAACGCCCTATTAAGGTACTTTTACCATCATCTACATTTCCTGCTGTTATAAATTTTAATGTATCCATTTTTTTAAGTTATAAGTTATAAGTCTTAAGATAAATTTTTATGATAGATATAGTTTTTTAAAATTCTTCGACAAACTCAGAATGACATTATACTTTTTAAAATTACTACTATCTATTTTATACATTTTCTATTAACTTACTTGATGAATATCTTATTTGTTTTAAATGTTTATAGTCTTAAATGATTCTGAATTTATTTTATTTAAAAATTCTTCGACAACTCAGAATGACAATACTTAAGACTTAAAACTCAATTAAAAATATCCTTGTTTTTTACGGTCTTCCATTGCAGCTTCCGAAACCTGATCGTCTAAACGAGTTTGTCCACGTTCTGAAACACGCGTTGCAATAATTTCTTCGATAATATCATCAATTGTAGAAGCCGTAGACGCTACAGCCGCAGTACAGGTCATATCACCTACTGTACGATAACGCACCGTTTCTGTTCCAAAATTTTCACCATCTTGTGGTTGAATAAATTGTGATGTTGCAACTAATCTATCATTATACTGAATACATTCTCGATTATGAGAAAAATACAAAGAAGGAAGTTCTATATTTTCTTGTTTAATATAATTCCAAACATCAAGTTCTGTCCAATTACTCAAAGGAAAAACGCGAACATTATGACCTTTATCGATACGTCCATTCAAGATATTCCATAATTCTGGACGTTGTAATTTTGGATCCCATTGACCAAAATCATCTCGAACCGAAAAAATACGTTCTTTTGCACGTGCTTTTTCCTCATCGCGACGCGCTCCACCAATACATGCATCAAATTGATGTTCTTCTATAACATCTAACAAAGCATACGTTTGCAAAGCATTTCTCGAAGGAAATCGTCCGCCAGTTTCTTTTAAATTATATTTTGTAATTGCTTTTTCTACCGATGCAACAATTAATTTTTCGTCAATTTTATTTACAAAATAATCTCTGAATTTTATTGCTTCAGGAAAATTATGTCCGGTATCAATATGTACCAAAGGAAAAGGAAGTTTTCCTGGACGAAATGCTTTTAATGCTAAATGTGCTAAAACAATAGAATCTTTACCGCCAGAAAACAATAATGCTGGACGCTCAAATTGTGCAGCTGTTTCCCTTAAAATATAAATTGCTTCGTTTTCTAATTGTTTTAAATAATTATTTTGAGTTGACATAAATTCTGTTCTTATTTTACGTGTAAACCACATTCTTTATTTCCATTTTCCCACCACCAACGTCCGGCACGAAAATCTTCGCCTTCTTTTATCGCACGTGTACACGGTGCACAACCAATACTTATAAAACCTTGGTCATGCAAAGGATTATAAGGTACACGATTTTCTTTCAGATAATGAAAACAATCTTCTGTTGTAAAATCGATCAAAGGATTAAACTTGTACAATTGTTTATCCTCATCAAATTCAATTCCTTGCATATCATGACGATTGTTAGATTGTTCCGCTCGCAAACCTGTAATCCAAACAGAAGTCCCATCTAAAGCACGATTCAATGGAATTACTTTTCTGATAGAACAACATTGTTTACGTAATTCTACAGAATCATAAAACGGGTTAATTCCATTTTCTTCTATAAAACTTTCTAATTCTGTTGTCGGAGGATAAAATGGTTTTATTTTGGTTTGATATTTTAATTCTGTCTTGTACCAAGTTGTATATGTTTCATTAAAAACACGACCAGTATCAAGGGTAAAAACTTCAATATTTTTTAATTTTTGACTTAAAATTGCATGAGAAATTACTTGATCTTCAAATCCAAAACTTGTCGAAAAAACAATTTTTTCATCTATTTCATCATTCAGAAATTTGAGTTTTTCTTCTAACCTTTCAAATTCAATAACTTGATTTAATTTTTGTTTGAGTTGATTCATTTTAAATACAAATAGCTTCTCTACTGTTTTTATAGAGTTTATTTTTTTGACAAATCTATAAATTCAACATTTAATGACAAAATAATTCTCTACTTATTTAATAGAGATTAATATTATTAAGAAATACACTTAATTTTACATAATAAAAATGATAATTATTCATGTAAAATATTATGATTTATCTAATAACATTCGAGTAGATAATATGATATTCGTAAAAGTAAAGAAAAAACAGATAATTTTTACTGTTTTAAAAGATTTCAGAAGTCGAAATAACGAGAAAAGTAATAGATTTAAATATAATTTTAATTATTTATTAAATAATTAGCAAATAATTAATAATCATCTAAAACTAATCGAGAGTAAATTATCATATTCATAAAAACCAAAAAGTCTAACTTATAGGTTAGACTTTTTGGTTTTATAATTAATAATAGTTGATATAATTAATAAAATGGACGATAACAGCCAAAACCAATAACCAAATAAAGGATAGTAATATTGTTGAGCATCTAAAATATCTAATTCAAATAAAAAATTAATTGCATAAATAATCATTAAAATTGGTGTGATAAAACTTAGAATTATTCCTATTTTAAATTTATAAAAAACCCAACTAAATATTAAAGTAAAATTCCCTAACCAACAAAAAAAGTCAAGATGTGGAAATGTAACCCATCCTAAGCTAAGATAAACAAGTCCTATTACAGAAATATATTTATCAAACTCAAAATGCACAGGTATACCTAAACTAATTAAATATGATATAATACTTGCTGTTAAAAGATAATTATTTTTCAATTTTAGATTCTATTTTTTGAATTTGTTTCTCCAATTTTTGGTTTTCTTTCTTTAGTTTAGATTGTGGACTAAACATTGCATAAACAATTAAGCCTACTCCAACTCCTACAATTGCACCAATTTTTTGATTTTTATCAATTGCTTTAGAAATAGCTATTCCTGCTGCTGCTCCAGTAGTTACGATAGAAACTGTGTTTTCAAATCCTTTTGATTTTGTGTCGAGTACTTCTAATAAATTATTCATGGTTAAGTATTTTTTAAATTAATTTCTACAATAAATATTCCTAAATATAAATCAATTCAAATTATTTTAAAAATTGCTCCATTTGATACAAGTTTTTATCTTTGTTCGGTAACATTTTACAAATGGAAATTCAAGATAAAATTTTGGCTCTTCGCGAAGAGCTTACTCAACATAATTACAATTATTACGTTTTAGATAATCCGACGATTTCTGATTTCGAATTTGATTTGAAATTGAAAGAATTGAAACGATTAGAAGATGAAAATCCTATTTTTTTCGATGTCAACTCTCCTACTCAGCGTGTTGGAGGAATGGTTACAAAAAATTTCCCGACAATTGCGCACGAATTCAGAATGTATTCTTTGGACAATTCATATTCGGTAGAAGATTTGCAAGATTGGGAAAAACGTATTGAAAAAGCTTTAGGTGAAAATGTAGAATTTGTTTGCGAATTGAAATATGACGGCGCTTCAATTTCTATTTTGTACGAAAATGGTGAATTAACGCAGGCTGTAACGCGTGGAGACGGAACGCAGGGCGATGAAATTACCAATAATATCAGAACAATACAATCAGTTCCATTAAAATTGAAAGGCAATTATCCCGAACGATTTTATATGCGCGGCGAAATCACAATTCCATTAGATAAATTTGCTTCTATTAACGAAGAACGTGCAAATAACGGTTTAGAATTGTATGCAAATCCAAGAAATACAGCTTCAGGCTCATTGAAATTACAAGATAATTCTGAAGTTGCAAAACGTGGTTTACAATGTTTTCCGTATTATTTTATCGGAAACAATTTACCTTATACAACGCAATGGGAAATGCTACAAGCTGCTGACGAATTAGGTTTTAAGATTCCGAATACATCAAAATTGTGTACCTCTTTAGACGAAGTTTTAACTTTTGTAAATCATTGGGATATCGAGCGCAAAAACTTACCTTACGAAACAGATGGAATTGTAATTAAAGTAAATTCTTTTTCGCAACAAGATGAATTAGGATATACGGCAAAATCGCCTCGTTGGGCAATGGCATATAAATTTAAAGCCGAAGCTGCCGAAACCGAATTATTGAGTATTGATTATCAAGTTGGACGCACTGGAGCAATTACGCCTGTTGCAAATCTTGCGCCTGTTTCATTGGCTGGTACGGTTGTAAAACGTGCTTCTGTACACAATGAAGATATTATCAAAAAATTGGATATTCGAATTGGAGACATGGTTTATGTGGAAAAAGGAGGCGAAATTATTCCGAAAATTGTCGGTGTTAATACAGATGTTCGTCAACCCGAAACCAAAGAAATTGAGTTTATAAAAAACTGTCCGTCTTGTGGTACAGAATTGATACGTAAAGAAGGTGAAGCACATCATTATTGTCCAAATGAAAATGGTTGCGAACCGCAAATCATTGGGAAATTAGAGCATTTTGTTTCGCGAAAAGCAATGGATATTGACAGTATTGGCGGCGAAACTGCTGTTCTTCTACATAAAGCTGGATTATTGAACAATATTGCAGATTTTTATACGCTACAAAAAGAGGATATTTTACCGTTGGATAGAATGGCAGAAAAATCAGCTCAAAATATTATTAATTCTGTCGAGAAATCAAAGGAACAACCTTTCGAAAAAGTATTGTATGCAATTGGAATTCGTCACGTTGGCGAAACGGTTGCGAAGAAATTAGTCAAACATTTTCAAACTATTGACCGATTGATAAATGCAACGATGGAAGAATTGGTTTCTGTGACTGATGTTGGAGAAAAAATTGCGATTTCTATCAAAGAATATTTCAAAGAAGAACAACATCAAATTTTGATTAACCGTTTGCGCGATTATGGTCTTAATTTTGAAATTGGCGAAGAGGCAAAACCTTTGTCAGATTCATTAGAAGGTAAAACTTTTTTGTTTACAGGAACTTTGACAAAATTTAATCGTACTGATGCACAAAAAATGGTTGAAGACCACGGCGGGAAAAATATTTCGGCAGTTTCTAAAAATCTTAATTATTTGATTGCTGGAGATAAAGCCGGTAGCAAACTAAAAAAAGCAGAAGAAATAGGAACTGTAATTGTACTCACAGAAGATGAATTTTTAACAATGATAAATAACTAATGGAATCAGGTTTAATAGCTGTTGTAATTTTCGGAATTGTATTATTAATCTTAATTCCATTTATTTATTATGGACTGAAAATGGCTGGTTACAACAAAGCTGCAATGATTATTAGCTTGATTATGTTTTTAATTATTGTAGTTCCAATGGTAAAATATGGATACAGAAGCCAAATGTATTCTAACGATAATTTAAAAAATGACTTACATCAAGCAGGAATTGGATTCAAAAATCCAATAAGAATTGTTTCAAATGATATTTCTGGAATAAAAAATATGAAGCAAAAAACAGTTTTGATAATGGATACTTTTGATGTCAATACAATTATAAAACGTATCGAGTCTGATTCTCGGTTTACTGTTTCTCCAAAGTCATTAAATCTAAAAGAAGAATTAGGCTCTAATGCCAAAAATAAAACCAATCGGAATTATCGCTTTAAGGATAATTTTATTCTCGAAACTTACGGAAAGTCCGACGAATATACAATTTGTTATTACGAATTAAAGTTTAAAAAAGATAATGATACCGTCTTTTTCACAAAAGAAGAAGTGTATTAAAAATTAAAATAGGTTCTCTCAAATTATCTTTTCGTTTTTGTTATGTTTAAACAAATCCTTCGACAAGCTCAGGATGACAGTTTTCTATTTTTGAGACAGCCTATTTTATATTATAGTTAGAATTACAAATAAACCTATTTTGCCAATTTACTATTTTTCAATAAATCATTAAAATCTTTCATCACACGTTTTTGTTCTTCTTCCAAATAATAATTTGCAAAAGGAGCGCCACAATCTAAATTACTTTTCAAATTAACCAACTCATTCTTTACAAAATAATAACGATTCTCCTCTATTTCAGACTTATCATAGTCAAATTCTTTCCTATAAAACGGAACATTGTACGTCATATCTTTCTCAAATAAGAACGAAATTTTATTATTTTGCAGATAATATTCAGCCAAATATTGTCCAGATTCTCCAAACTTTCGAACCACAATTTTTTCTAATTTATCGTTCAAAAAATAATAATTTATAAAACCACCTTCGGTTGAATCATCAGTTTCAACTTCTTTTATTTTTGTCCAATTTTTAATTGAATTAATTCGACTAAAATTTGTTTTGATTGTTTTGATTTCTTCACTTTTAACTTTATCATTTTTCTGAGCAAAAGAAGTCATCACAGAAAATGTTACGAGTACGAAAAAGAATACTATTTTTTTCATCTAAATCAATTTTTATATAAACTATATGAGTAAAATTAAAGTATTTATTTTCGATATATTTTTACAAATCCTTTTATTAAACTAAATACACCGACTATAAATCCTATGATGATGAAAAGAAATCCTACAAGTAAAAAATATATACCATAATCGTTTTTGTTATAATCTAAATTATAGCCATATCCGGTCGAGAATATCCCTATAATAAAAACACAGAGCGAACAGATAAAAAGTTTTGTATATCGATTTTGTTTGAACATGATTAAATATTTCTATAAAATTCAATAAAATATACTAATTTTCAATCAATAATAATAGTGAATTTTATGCAATTTAGGGTAGCGCGACATACAAATAAAATAGAAGAAATTTCTGAGTTTTACACTAAAATAATTGGTTTAGAAATTCTTGGAGATTTCAAAAATCATTCTAATTACGATGGAATTTTTATCGGAAAACCGTATAAAGATTGGCATTTAGAATTTACAACAACACATGAAGAAGTAAATCATCAATTTGATGAAGACGATTGTTTGGTTTTTTATCCAGAATCACAATATGAGTATGATGCAATTATTGAGCGTTTGGAAATTAACCAAATAGAAATCATTATTTCTAAAAATCCGTATTGGAATACGAATGGAATTTCCATAAAAGATCCTGATGGTTTTGTTGTGATTATTTCATCTTTAAAAATTAAATAACTTGAAAAAATACATCTACTTCATAATACCATTTTTCATCTTTAGTTGTAAAGATGGAAAATCAACTCGTTTAGAAAATAATCAAAATTCTATTCCAAAAATTGTTGAAAAAGAAAGTTTTATCAACGAAAAAGAAAATATTATTATAGATAGATTCTCCGTTCCAAAAGGTTTTAAAAGAGAAAATTATAATCAAAAAGAATTTGGATATTTTCTACAAAATCTCCAATTGAAAGAATTCGGAACACTTGTGCAATATTATAATAGAAAAGAAAAACCAATAAATAATGTATATAACGCGGTAATTGATTTGCCAATTGGGAACAAAGATTTACACCAATGTGCAGATGCTACAATGCGTTTGAGAGCTGATTATCTCTACCAACAAAAACGTTATGATGAAATCTCTTTTAACTTTCTATCCGATGGAAAACCTCGTTATTTTTTAGATTTTGCTAAAAATGATTTTTCAAAAGAAAATTATTGGAAATATTTAGAATATGTCTTTAGTTATGCAAATACAGCTTCGCTAAAAGAGCAATTAAATTCAGTTAATTACAAAAATATTACAATTGGTGATATTCTAATTCAAAAAGGAAATCCTTTTGGACATGCTGTAATTGTGGTCGATTTGGCTAAAAATAAAAATGGAGATAAAATTGTTTTGCTTGCGCAAAGCTATATGCCAGCACAAGAACTACAAATTCTTAATAATCCATTGACTGATAAAAATAATCCTTGGTATAAAGTTCAAGAAGGAAAAATTAATACGCCAGAATGGTCGTTTACAAGTGAAGATTGGAAAACGTGGGATTAAAACATAAATTGATTAATTTTGCACAAATTTAATCGCCGTGAAATCTGAAGAATTAGGAAATAATTACCTTAATGAAGCATTACAAATACAACTTTCTAATAAACCAATAACGTCAAAATATCTTGATTTAAAGCGTCTGGTAGAAACGATTGCATTTGAAATTACGAAAAATGAAGCATTACAATTTTCTAACTTTTTCTCGAAGTTGTCTTTCATTGCTAATCAATACAAAGTTTCGACAAAAATTCATTCTTTTCGTAAAACTGCTCAACGAATTTTGAGCGAAAAATACGAACCGACAGAACACGAATATTATACACATTATAAATATGTTATCGAATTTATTTCGTCAATTTATGATGTTTTAATTCCAGCAGAAATCATTTATTATTTTCCTGAAAAAGAATTTTATACCAATAAAATAATTTCTCGAAATCGAATTAAAAAATTGCGCGTTCAGATTATTGAAATTAAACGAGATTGTCTGATTTGCGATCACGAAGACAACGAAACTGACGAATATATTACAGTACAAATTGATGAAGATGGTGTGAACGAGAATTTCAAATCTACTCAGGATTTTTGGATTGGCGCGCAACTTAATTTGGTCAATTCTACCATTGATGATGAGGGAATTTATCATCCACGATTTATCATTTTAGAACCTGATTATTTGGTTGATATTTCGGCAATTGCCGAATGTTTTCAGGATTATGGAACGACAGAATTACATTATATTCAGAAAAAATTTGAAGAAGCACCAAATTCCAAACACATACGTTTAGGAAATTTTGCTAATTCGGTTGTCGATCATTTTTCTACAGAAAATATAGAAAAAACTAATTTTGATGATATTTTCAAAAAAGATTTCAAAAATTATCCGTTAGAATATACAGCTTGTCGAGATTTGGCGAATCCACAGGATTTGAAAGATTATTATGCGGAAGCAAAAGGTCATTTTGACCGTATACAAAAAGTTATTGTTGAGGATTTTAAGAAATATGATATTTCGTTAGATCGTGCATTAATAGAACCTTCATTTTTATGTGAACAATACGGAATTCAGGGACGTTTAGATTTTTTAGACTTAAATTCTGACGGAAAAAATAAAATTATTGAGTTAAAATCTGGTGGTGCACCATTTCCAGATGATGGTAAAAGTGTGAAACCAAATCATGCAACGCAGTTATTTTTGTATTACCAAATTATTGGCGTTTTGTATGATTTAGAATTTAAAGATGTTACCAAAAATACCGAAGGTTTTATTTTTTATTCAAAAGTTTATCAAGGAAATTTACGTTTTGACGTTCCTACTTTGAATCGTGTTCAACGCATTTTAGATTTACGAAATAGAATTATTATTAATGAAAATCGTTTAGCAAATCATTCATTAACAGATATTGAATCAACAATTTATTCAATTAAACCAGCTAATTTTATTCAGAAAAAAATCAATCCAAGATTCAAAGAATTATTAGAAGAGCAATTAGATAAATTTATTTATCCAATAAAAAATAGTTCGCCGTTAGAGAAGGCTTACTTCCACTCTTTTACCAATTTTATAGCGAAAGAGCAATATATGGCGAAACTTGGTTTGGGACAATCTACAAACAATAATGGTTTAGCAAGTTTGTGGTTAAATTCTTTTGAAGAAAAAAACACCAATTTCGAGATTATTTATGATTTAGAAATCGTAGAAAATTATATTTCTGATCCAAAACGTGAAATAAAATTAAAAAGAACCAATTCTGCAAATGATTTTATATCAATTCGCGAAGGAGATATTTGTCTTTTATATCCAAGAAATAATTTTACCGATTCGGTGCTAACCAATCAGGTTTTTAAATGCACAATAAAGAGTATTTCTCGCGAATATATTGTATTGAGATTTCGTTATCAGCAACCAAATACTCACTTTTTCGAATCGTTTGACAATTCAGGAAAATGGGCGTTAGAGCGTGATTTTATGGATTCTTCTTTTATTTCGATGTACAGAAATTTGTATGGATTAATACATTCTTCTAAGGCGAAAAAAGATTTGATTTTGACGCAACGTAATCCAGAAAATGAGTTGGATTATACTTATTTTAATGAAAATTTATCTGATGAACAAAATCGAATTCTGAAAAAAGCACTTTCAGCAAAAGATTATTTTTTGTTAAATGGACCTCCAGGAACGGGAAAAACGTCAATTATTATCAAAGAATTAGTCAAAGAAATTTATGAAAAACAGGATTGTAATATTCTACTTTTAGCGTATACAAATCGTGCTGTTGATGAATTGTGTGAAGCTGTAAACTCTGCAATTTCTGACCAAATTGAGCAAAAATTCATCAGAATTGGGAACGAATTGTCAACTTCTAATGAATTTCATCAAAATTTACTAAATAAAATTATTGAACAAAAAGATATAGAATTAAGCGAAAAAGGAGAACGATTTTCACGAAAAACGATTCAAGATATTATAAAAAATCAACGCATTTTTGTTTCGACAGTTGCATCAATTTCCAGTAAAAATGATATTCTAAAATTAAAGAAATTTGATACGATTATTATTGATGAAGCATCTCAGATTTTAGAACCACAAATTGTTGGAATTTTGCCTAAAGCAGAGCGTTTCATTATGATTGGCGACCACAAACAATTGCCAGCAATTGTTCTTCAAAATCCGGAATTAGCAAAGACAAACAATGAATTGTTAGAAAATATTGGTTTATTAAACCGTAAAAATTCAATTTTTGAACGATTGTACGAATTTTGTGACCGAAATAAACTCGAAAATGCTTTCGATCAATTAACCTATCAAGGTCGTATGCATGCTGAAATTGCAGATTTTCCGAATCAACATTTTTATGATGGAAAATTAAATGTGGCGTACGATATTCCGAATTTGAATGATGAAATAAAGCAAGAATTAAATCGTCAACGTGCGGATTTATATTTTGAAAACAGTGATGAAAATAATCAAATTCAGCATTATATTTCTACACATCGTTTTGGTTTTGTTAATGTAGAAGAAAATCCTTATTTGCCTCAAACTAATGTTCAAGAAGCAGATTTGATTGTAAATTTTGTAAAAGAAATTATGTCACTTTATCAATTAAACAACAAGCCTTTTGATTCTAAAAAAACAATCGGAATTATTGCGCCTTTTCGTAATCAAATTGCATTGATAAAGCAAAAATTAGAATTAGCAAATGTTCCAAATTTTGAGCAAATTACGGTTGATACAGTTGAGCGTTATCAAGGAAGTCAACGCGATATAATTTTGTATAGTTTTGCGGTGACATATCATTCTCAACTCAACGCTTTGGTAAATATGAACGATCAAGGAAATGTAGATAGAAAGCTGAATGTAGCTTTGACTCGTGCAAAAGAACAGTTATTTTTGATCGGAAATCAAGCCATCTTAAAAGAAAATAAAATCATTAAAACTTTAATTGAATATTTAGAAAATAAATCTTCTCAAAAAATAACAATCTAACCAAAATCAGTTCTTAGTTTGTTGAAGATTCAGTAAATTTGTATAACTATTTGTAAAAAAATTATGTTGTATCAAAGAAGTAGCGCACTATTCAAAGACGCGCAAGACTATATTCCTGGAGGTGTAAATTCTCCTGTTCGTGCATTCAAATCTGTTGGTGGAACACCAATTTTTATCAAAAAAGCCGAAGGTGCTTATATTTATGATGAAGATGGACGTGCTTATGTAGATTACATTAATTCTTGGGGACCAATGATTATTGGGCACACAGATTCACGTGTTTTGGAAGCGACAGTTGAGCAAATGAAAAATGGTTTTTCTTTTGGTACACCAACCGAATTGGAAACGGAAATTGCAAAATTAATTATTTCTGTTGTTCCAAATATCGATATGGTTCGTATGGTAAATTCTGGTACAGAAGCCTGTATGTCTGCAATTCGTTTGGCAAGAGGTTATACAAATCGTGATAAAATTGTAAAATTTGAAGGTTGTTATCATGGTCATTCAGATTCATTTTTGATTAAAGCTGGTTCTGGTGCTGCAACTTTTGGTAATCCTAATTCTCCTGGAGTTACGCAAGGAACTGCGAAAGACACATTACTTGCTGAATATAATAATTTGGATGAAGTGAAAACTTTATTCGAACAAAATAAAAACGAAATCGCTGCTATTATTGTTGAGCCAATCGCTGGAAACATGGGATGTATTGTTCCTGAAAAAGGTTTCTTAGAAGGATTAAGACAAATTTGTGATGAAAACGGTGCTTTATTAATTTTTGATGAAGTTATGACAGGTTTCCGTCAAGCGATGGGAGGTTCGCAAGAACGTTTAAACATCAATGCTGATATTGTGACTTTTGGTAAAGTAATTGGTGGTGGTTTTCCTGTTGGAGCTTTTGCTGCTCGCAGAGAAATTATGAATCACCTTGCTCCTCTTGGTCCTGTTTATCAAGCAGGAACTTTATCAGGAAATCCAATTGCGATGCGTGCTGGTATCACAACTTTGAATATTATTAATAATGATAGAGAATTATTCAATCGTATTGATAAAGCAACTGAAACTTTAGATATAGAAATTTCTAAAATATTTGCTGAAAAAGGAATTCCAAATCATATCAACCGTTTAGGATCTATGATGTCGGTATTTTTTACAGAACAAACATCAATCAATAATTTTTCTGATGCAACAAAATGTAATCACGAAAGATTCAATAAGTTCTTTCATCATTTATTAACAAACGAAGTTTACATTGCGCCTTCTGGCTATGAAACGTGGTTTATTTCTGATGCTATAAAAGATGCCGAAATCAATAAAACATTAGATGCAGTTCGTTCATTCGAAATCTAATATTTCAAAAATAAAATCATAAAAAATGCAGTAGATTTCTACTGCATTTTTTATTTAATTATAATCGCTAATATGCTCCATTTCACTCATAAAAGTCAATACTTTTGTTGCATATTTTTGAAGTGATTTTTGCTGAATTTCTGTCAAAAAATTATTTTTAAATTGATCTAACGTTAATTCGTCATTACAAAATAATTGTAGCGAGTACGAGATAAATCCAGGTTCTGAATGTGACGTTATTTTTCCTAATCGCGCACCTAAAAAACAACTCGATTTTAAATAATCATTTATATGTTCTTCTTTTAACCACAAAAACCAGTCATCATGTACAGCTTCTTCCACAATAAAAGTGGTATTGAATAAAATCATTCTTTTAAATTTTGTGCAAAGATACAAAGGTTTTGCAATTATATTTTTCTTAAAAAGATTTAGTCAACTAAAGATTTATGCGTAAATTTACCTATTAGTCATAACAAACAAAGATGAACAATACTCAAAAATTTATACAAGAAAATAAACAACGTTTTCTTGATGAATTAATCGAATTATTAAAAATTCCATCAATTAGTGCTGATCCAGCCTACACTCAAGATGTAAATGATGCTGCCGAAATGGTTGCTAAATACTTAAAAGAAGCTGGGGCTGACAATGTAGAAGTATGTGAAACTGAAGGTTTTCCTGTTATCTACGGAGAAAAAATCATCGATCCATCAAAACCAACAGTTTTAGTTTACGGACATTATGATGTACAGCCTGCTGATCCATTAGAATTATGGGAGTCTGGACCATTTGAACCAGTTATCAAGAAAACAGAAATTCACCCAGAAGGAGCAATTTTTGCACGTGGATCTGCTGATGATAAAGGTCAAATGTATATGCATGTAAAAGCATTTGAGGCTTTAAACAAAACAAATGAATTGCCTTGTAACGTAAAATTTATGATAGAAGGTGAAGAAGAAATTGGTTCTCCATCTTTAGTAAATTTTGTAAAAGATAATAAAGAGAAATTAAAAAATGATGTCATTTTAATTTCAGATACTTCAATGGTTTCTAACGAGCAACCTTCTATTTCTGTAGGTTTACGTGGATTATCTTATGTTGAAGTTGAAGTAAAAGGCGCAAATCGCGATATGCACTCTGGTGTTTATGGTGGTGCTGTTCCAAATCCTATCAATGTTTTAGCAACTATGATTGGTAAATTAATCAACGAAAAAGGACATATCACAATTCCTGGTTTTTATGAGCCAATTCTTCCTTTAACAGAAGATGAAAGAGCTGATTTAGCTAAAATTCCTTTTGATGTAGAAGCTTACAAAAAATCTATCGGTATTGCTGATATTCAAGGAGAAGAAGGATTTTCTACAATAGAAAGAGCATCTATTCGTCCTACTTTAGATGTAAACGGAATTTGGGGTGGATATTTAGGTGAAGGTGCAAAAACTGTAATTCCTTCTCATGCGTATGCAAAAATCTCGATGCGTTTGGTTCCTGGACAAGATCCTGATGTTGTTACAAAACAATTTGAAGATTATTTCCCAACTTTAGCGCCATCATCTGTAGAAGTTAAAGTAAAACCTCATCACGGTGGAAAACCTTATATTTTACCTACAAATCATCCAGGATTTATTGCGGCTAAAAAAGCTTTAGCAGAAACTTTTGAGAAAGAAGCTTTAGCAGAAAGAGCTGGAGGATCTATTCCGATTGTAGCATTATTCGAGGAAGAATTAGGAACAAAATCTGTGTTAATGGGATTCGGATTAAATTCTGATGTTATCCACTCACCTAACGAACATTTTGGATTATTCAATTTCTATAAAGGAATCGAAACTATTCCATATTTCTTCAAATATTTTAACGAGCAATAATTTTCGACAAAATATATTCTGAAAAGCGAATCAATTTGATTCGCTTTTCTTTTTGTATTAGGTCAGAATGATTAATTTTGAACTTTATTTTTATCAATGACTAAGAAATTCTTAATTGCAGGCGCAGGAATAGCAGGTTTAACTTTAGCCAAAGTTCTACAAGATTTAAACTATGATTACGAAATCTATGAAGCATCGGAAGAAGTTCGTGGAATTGGTGCTGGTTTTGGATTAGCTTCTAATGCAATGAAAGCCTTTGAAATTCTTGGTTTAGCAGAAGAAGTTGCACCTTTGGGACACATGCTTGAAGATTTTGAAATACAAGATTGGCAAGGAAAAACAATTTTGAAAGCTGATACAGAGCGATTAAAACAAAATTATAACAATGAAAATTTCGCCATTCATCGTGCAGATTTACATCATTATTTAGTTTCGAAAATTGATTCATCTAAAATAAAAACATCCAAAAAAGTTCGCTTATTTGAGCAAAGTTTTGAAAAGGTTATTCTTCATTTTGAAGATGGTACATCTACAGAAGGTGATTATTTGATTGCTGCTGACGGAATAAATTCTATCATTCGTCAACAATTACTTAAACATTCTACGCCTCGTTATGCAGGTTATGTGTGTTGGCGCGCAATTGTGGAAGATAAATTGTACAATTCTAAAAAAAGTGTAGAAACTTGGGGAGCAAATGGACGTTTTGGATTAACACCTTTGATAAATAACCAAATTTATTGGTACGCTTGTGTCAATACACCACTCAATTCTGATGTTTATAATTACAATTTAAATGATATAAAAAATCAATTTAAAGATTATTCTGGTCAAATTAGAAATACATTACAAAAAACCAATCCAGAAGCTGTGATTACAACACCGATTATGGATATAAAACCAATTAATAATTATGCCTTCAATCGCGTATTGCTTATAGGTGATGCAGCGCACGCAACAACTCCAAATATGGGACAAGGCGCGTGTATGGCTGTGGAAGATGTTTGTGTTTTGTATGACGAATTAATCAAAAAAGACACTGATATTTTGTTGGCTTTTGAGCATTATAATTTACGTCGACTAAAGCGTACACATTATATTATTGATACATCGAGAATGGCAGGAAGAATAGCACAAATTGAAAACAAATTTTTAATCAATCTGCGTAATTTTGCTTTCCGTAATTTACCACAATCACTGATGCAAAGTCCTTTAGAGGATTTATTGGAAGAAGATTTTATGAAGGTTTAGATTAATTTTAAAACAAATTTTGTAGAATTTCTTAACCTATATTTTTTATTAATATGAGAAGCTAATAAATCTCCAAAACTCATATCAAGAGTCTTTCTTTGATTAATGGAAAATAATTTCACAATTTTAATCAAATATTTATTTAAATTAATCAAATCAAAAGTAAATTCTTTTATTAACCAAAACAGAAAAAACAGTGGAAGAAAAAACATATTTAATAAAACTTGAGTTCCTTTCATTAATTCACCTTCTGATAAAAAATGTTCTAAAAAATCAAACTCAGAAAAGTTTAAATTATATTTTTCTACAAATTCTGCTATTAAAATAAAAGCATCATCTCCACAAAATCCCAAATCTAATTCTATCAGAATATCAGATATTATCAACCTTTTCAAGAGATTTTTTTTTCAAGAAAATTTTTGACTTCTATATAAGATTTTCTTAATGTTGAAAAATCTACATACAAAATCTGTTTTTCTTCCATAAAATATTACCTCAAAATCACACTATCCTCTAGTTCTTTTTTTGAAACTTGGAAATGATTTTCAAATTCATTTTCAAAAGATTCTAAATCTAATGTAATTTCCCAATCTCCAAATTCATTTTGAAAAAGTGTATTTAAATGTTCTTTTAATTCATTTAATTTTTGCTTTATCAATTCATTATTTTCAATATCAATTGATTTTTGATCCTCTAATTGTACCGTTTGATTAATTTTTTTAAGAATTAATGCATTCACAAAATCTTCATGCACATTCATAAAATTCTCTATTGTACCAGTATACTGCGTCATTTACTAAATTTTTATTCTTTAATCGGAAATAAATATAAAGCAAATTTTATAACTACAAAACATTTTTAGGAATCTAACATTTACTTTTAACAGAAGATTTAACGAATCCTTAGTACTAAATTTTTTAGATAAAGGCCTAAATTTGAAAGGAGCTTACATTTTAGAGTAAGAAAATAGAATCAATTAATATTGAATAAGATGAAAAATTTCACACTATCAAATCAAGTAGAAATTCCAGAAATTGGTTTTGGAACTTGGTTATTAGAAGGAGATAAAGTTAGAGAACCTCTTAAAATAGCTTTAGAAAAAGGATATACACATATTGATACAGCTGCAATTTATAACAATGAAAAAGAAATTGGTCATGTTTTAAAAACAGCTAATATTGATCGTGAAAAATTATTTATTACGTCAAAATGTTGGAATTGTGAACGCGGATACGAAAAAGCTTTAGCTGCTTTTGACCAAACTTTAGCAGATTTACAATTAGATTACATTGATTTATATTTAATCCATTGGCCAGCAAATGAAACTCAATTTCCTGAAAATTGGGAAGAATTAAATGCTGAAACTTGGCGTGCATTCGAGGAAATCTACAAGTCAGGAAGAGCAAAATCTATTGGAGTTAGTAACTTCAATATAAGCCATTTAGAATCTTTATTTAAAAGCGTTACTATAAGTCCTATGGTTAATCAAATTGAATTTCATCCAGGACATTCTCAACCAGAATTAGTTACTTATTGTAAACAAAATAATTTACTTATTGAAGCATGGAGTCCACTTGGTTCGGGACGAATTTTAGAAAATGAATTAATTATTTCTTTAGCAAGAAAATACAATGTATCTGTTGGACAAATTTGCATTAATTATTGTTTAGCAAAAGAAATTTTACCATTGCCTCGCTCCTCTTCAGAAAAAAATATCGAAGCTAATTTACAGTCAACTGATTTCGAATTGAGTAAAGAAGATATCAAAGCAATTGACGAAATGCCTGCTGATGGTTTTTCTGGATTAAATCCTTCAACAGTTGAATTTTAAACAGTTACTCTATTTAGTTTAACATAAATAATTAAAACCTCTGTAAAACAGAGGTTTTTTCATTTTAATTATTCAAAAAATCTATACTTTTACTTTTTTAAAAAATCGAACAAAAAAATAAACAATATGAGCCATTCAACTGAAAATCCATTCAAAACCTATTTTGATCAAACATTAGAAAGATGTGGTTTTTATGAAGATTTAAAAGCTGGAATTCTATTTTTTTTAGGAGAAAGTTGTATTAGCGCGAATACCAATCAATTGATGAATATGTTTAGTGAGGAACAAAAAATTCAACAAGAATTTCATCGACTAATTACGCTGTATGCCTTTTCTACAAACGATTACAATCCATACGAAGAATTAGATACAACGCCAATCAAACAATTAATTTATACATATAATGAGATTTATGTAAACGAAATTCGTCAAAAAAGTTTCAATTTTGATCAAGTGATTAAAGATGATTTAAAAACTGATTTGATCGAAGATTTTGTACAAGAATTTAAAGAAAAAGAATACAAATTAATTACAAATCATAATCTAAATACTTCCTTTTTTAGACGAATTGGTACGTATTTAAACCAATTTGAATTAAGTTATCAAGATATTTATTTGGCTGGAGTTAATTATTATCAAAAGAATCAAAAAGTTGATTTTGAAGGTACAAATCTATTAAACTTAAATATTATTGATAGTTTTTCTCCTTTGTATACAACGTTGTTTCATTTCCCATTGTTGTTTACATATTATCCAAGTAATCTGAATGCGAACCATTTGTTTAGTTCTATTTTACAATTTCTTTATTTACATACAAACACTGATATTGCGAAGCATATACACGCTTTTCACAATCATGTTTTTTATGAAAATAATCCACGTAGAGTCCGCAATGGCTGGGAATTTGAAGAATTAGAACGTGGTGTTTTGATTTCGCAAACATTTCATAATGCATTAAATATTCGTAAATCGCCAATATTTACAACGCAACCAGATTTTTTAGCTTCGGATAATTATTTGCTAAAAGAATTGAAAAATCAGAATATTCCGTTAGATAATTATAAAGCGTTAATTACAAAAACAATCGAAGAATATTATGAAACAAATATTGACGAAGTAGTAAATGGAAAATTAAATCATGCAGAGTTTTTACAACTTTTAGCAATTATTTTCTACGAAACTTCTGCAAATGCAATGATAATAAAAGCATGGAAAAATTAACTATTAATCAAGAAAACAAACTCAAATTAGAAGAATATTTTGGCGAAGAGGTTTTGAAAAGACTTCCGTTCCAAAATGTTTCTTTTTACGAATCGAGTAATTCTTGGGAAGGACAAGTTGAATTTAATTTGAATTTAAAATCAGGTGAATTAACTTATAATACCGTAGAAAATATAAAACATTCTATTGAAATTTCTGATGAAATGATGCAACGTATCGAAAGTGAAATTCTAATGATGTTAGAAAATTTATAAAATAAAGAAATCTCCCTATTTTGGGAGATTTTTAGTTTAATTATATCTCTAAAACATTGGATGTTTATTTGCAGATTCTTTTGGCACATCTTGGTGTACATCCCAATGTTCTACAATTTTTCCGTCTTTTAATCTAAAAATATCAATTGTAGATACTAAAGAACCATCTGGATTAGTATTTTTTATGTGTAGAAAAACTAAATCATTTTCTGCAGCAATATGCTGAACATCAATCTTAGTTTTTGGAGCGCCTTTAAACCAACCTTCCGCTGCTTTTTTGAATGCTGCAGAACCATCAGCCACAGTAGGATTGTGTTGAATATATTCTGGCGCAATATATTTGTCTACAGCTGTCAAATCTTTATCGCCAAACATTTGTTGATAAAAATCTAACACGATTTTTTTATTAGATTCTATTTCTGAATTGGAATTAACTTCTTGAGTTGCTGATTTATTTTCTGATTTATTTGTACAACTCATTAGTTGACTTGAAATAATTACAACTGAAAATAGAAGAAGTGAAGTGATATTTTTTTTCATATTAAATAGATTTTAAACTTTAGAAATCAAAAATCTATCCGAATCATCATTATTTCGATTTTTCTTTTGCAGTAAACAAATGCGAAATCACTTCTAAACGATCTTTATCAAAAAGGGATAAATCGTTGATATAAAAAGGCGTAAAATGAAAAGAAACCATATCTATAATTCCAAATTCTTTTGTATTAGGCTCAAAAACAACAAAACCTTTGCGCGTGTATGGTTTAGTTAAAACTTTATATAAAACAATATCATTTGTATACAGACGGCGATTGCGTTTGTCTAAAACTTCTACACCAACATCTATCGTATCAAACTGTAAAGGATTTTTATGCCATGTAAATTCATTATAACCTTTGAAATAGGTTATACCACTCACCTCTTTTGCATATCCTTCCACTTTTTTCCCGTTTCTTAAACGATAATGTTTCACCAAATTCATTTGACAAATTTGCAATAAAAAAATTTAAAATAGAAATCCTTGATATTAAAATATGATGATTAAATTTACCATTCGAAAAAGAGTATAAAAATGTACAAAGTATATCCACAGAAAAGATACAATGAGACTTTAGCACTACTAAATAAATTTGCAAAGCCTACAGATAAAATTTTGGATTTAGGTGTAAAAAATCCTTTTACTGATGTTATGTTAGAAAATGGTTTTGATGTAAAAAATACCAATGGCGACGATTTAGATTATCATTATAACGATTTACAAAATTATGATGCTAACTTTGTAACAGCTTTAGAAATATTAGAACATTTAGTGAATCCGATGGAAGTTTTAAGAAATTTACCTGGAGATAAATTATTAGCATCAATACCAATGCGTTTGTGGTTTTCATCTGCTTACAGAAATCAAAATGATCCACGCGATGTGCATTATCACGAATTTGAAGATTGGCAATTTGATATGTTAATGGAAAAAGCTGGTTGGGAAGTTATTCATCGTCACAAATGGACGCATCCATCAAATAAATTAGGAATTAGACCTTTATTAAGAAGTATTACACCAAGATATTATGCTGTCTACGCAGAACGAAAAAAAGACTTTGCTTACTAAATATACCATTGTTATACCCGCGCATAACGAAGAAGATTTTATTGCCGTTACTCTAAATGCAATTGTAAACCAAACTGTTTTACCGTATGAAGTAATCGTTGTTAATGACCATTCTACGGATAAAACACAACAAATTGTTAAAGAATTTTCAGCGAAATATTCGTTCATAAAACTTCGAAATATATTATCGAAAAGCGAACATCAACCCGGAAGTAAAGTTGTACAAGCTTTCTTGAAAGGATACGAAATTATTGATCCTAATTATGATATTATCGTAAAATTGGATGCTGATTTGGATATTCCATCTAATTATTTCGAAACTATTTTACATCATTTCAATCAAAATGAAAACATTGCAATGGTCGGAGGTTTTGCGTATATTGAAAAAAATGGAAATTGGATTATAGAAAGTTTAACCGATAAAGATCACATTCGTGGCGCTTTTAAAGCTTACAGAAAACTTTGTTACGACAAAATTGGAGGTTTGCGTCCACACATGGGTTGGGATACGGTTGACGAATTATTGTGCAAATATTATGGTTGGAAAGTTGTAACGGACGAATCATTGCATATAAAACATCTAAAACCGACTGGCGCAAGCTATAACAAATCTGCTTTGTACAAACAAGGTTCTGCTTATTATGCACTTGGTTATGGTTTTTGGATTACTGTAATTGCTGGCACAAAATTAGCTTTACGAAAAAAGAAACCATCTTATGTTTTTTATTATTTGAAAGGTTTTTTTGAAGCTTCATCTAACAATACGCCAAAAATGGTAAACAAAGACCAAGAAAAATTTATCAGAAATTATCGTTGGTCGAAAATAAAACAAAAACTTAAAGGTTAATTTATGCGCAATTGGTTAACGTACATATTTCTACTATCTACCCTTATTAGTTTTGGTCAAAATAAACTGATTACTGGTTCCGTTTTAATTGACGAAGGAAACGAATATGTTTCTACAACAGCTGGTATTCGTGTAGAAAATTTACGTTCAGAAGCGCGTACATTCACTACTCCATCTGGTTATTACTCTATTCAGGTGAATATTGGAGATACAATTTTATTTGAAGCTGATTTTCTAATTCCAAGAAAAATTGTGATTAATCAAAATATTTACACCAAAGGATATTTACAAGCACATCTAAATATTGAGACAATAGAACTTGGAACGGCTGTTATCGGAAATAATAAATTTGGAAAAAATTTTGGTTACGATTCTAAAACAGAATTGTATGATAAAATGGGATTAGATCAGCGTTTACGAGATTTAGAACCTAAACGAGATTTGGCAAAGTTTAAACCAATGGATGTTTTGAATCCTGTGAGATTAATTGGACACATGAACGGTTTTTATCGTGATCAACGTAAAATAAGAAACTACGAAACCAAAGCATCTTTAATAAAAGAGTTGAAACATTATTATCCGCTTGATTATTTTACAGACGATTTACATTTACCTGAATATAAAATTGAAGAGTTTCTGTATTATGTAAGTGATCGTTATCCATTAAAAGAAAAAGTTATTAATCGCCAATTTGAGCTTATTCAAATTGAATTAGAAGCGTTTGCTAAACAATATTTAAAAGAATTAAGTCAAGCTGGAACACAATAAATCTTAACAGAATTCTAAATCTTAGCCAATAAACGTTAAGATATTCATCGATATTTTTTTAAGACTTATATTCGTAGAAGAAATTAATACATCGCACAATTGAAACCATTTTTTACATTCACTATTTTACTATTCGCTCAATTCATTTTTGCTCAGGAAAAATGGGTTCAAGGAAATATCATTATTGATGATTCTGAAGAAAATGCCGAAGGAGTTTATGTGACAAATACGCGCACAAATCACACGACGATTACTAATTTTGCCGGAATATTTTTTATTCAAGCACAAGAAAATGATACGCTAAAAATACAATCAGATTGGTACGAAAATAGATCTATTATCTTGAAATCTAATTTATATAAAAAACCCGTAATTGTGGTACATTTAGCTCTTCAAACCATTCAATTAAAAACAGCTTTTATTGGTCCAAAATTGACTGGAATTTTAGAAAAAGATGTTAAAAATGGACGTAAAGCAGACGTTATCACAAAACTTTATAAAGATTTAGGTGTTAATCCTGATTTGAAACCAATAAAAGATACTTCCGCACTGAGAGCAGGTTTTTTAAGTGGAGATATTACATTGACACGTTTGGATGTTGGGCGAATTTTCGACGTGATTTCTGGAAAGGCAAAGCAACGAAAAGCGCTTATAGATTACGAAACGAAATATGATAAAATAACAAAAATTAAAAATTATTTTGGTGAAAGTTATTTTACAAATGATTTGAAAATACCTTCGTTTAAAATTCGAGATTTTATTGACAATGCCTTAACAAATACAGGAAATAATATTCAACTGAATGATGTAAATTATTTTAAACTATTACAAATTTTCAGTTCTTACAGTAAAATTTATTTAGAGTTTTTGTACGGCGAAAAACCAAATACAACCAAAGTTCAAATTAAAGACACAATAGAAGATTAAATCTATATTTATAAATATACCCATTGTGTATTTTGAATATAAAATTATCAAAATGCACAACAAGTTTATAAACTACCAAAAGCTACTCAAACGAGTAGCTTTTGATAGTTTAACGAGGTAATCAGTCTAAATTTTATCTTAACAGCAAGATTTTAAATTATTTTTGTAGAATGGAAACAACAGATCTAAAAGATTTTTTTATAAAAATTATAAATCAATATTCAGACAATGAAACGCTAAATGACATGTATTGGCGCGAGATTAATTGGTTCTATAATCACAAAAATTTACATTATCATACCTTGCAACATCTTCGTGATATGTTGATTGAATTGTTAAACGTAAAGGTTTTTATAAAAGATTGGAATGCTGTTGTATTAGCACTTTTTTACCACGATTGCATTTACAATACAACGAATTTGGATAATGAAGAAGAAAGTGCTAAAATTGCATTTCAACGATTATCGGAGATTAATGTTCCGCAAGAAATACTTTCTAAAGTCAACGAATTAATATTGGCAACAAAATATCATCGTAAAAATCAAGATCAAGATATTAATTATTTTATAGATGCTGATCTCTCTATTTTAGGTCAATCTACAGTTAAATATTTTATTTATTCTGAAAATATAAGAAAAGAATATCAGCAGTTTCCTAAAGAAATCTATAATCTAGGACGAAAAAATGTACTTGAAAAATTTGTTGCTCAGGATCAAATTTATAAAACTGATCATTTTAACTATTTATACGAACAACAAGCCAGAGAAAATTTAGATTTCGAAATTAATCAGTTATAATGTAACTTTGCAGCGAATTTATATTTTACAATGTCCTATTATTTTCAGTATTTCAAACAATCTATTTCAGCTTTAGAAATTCCATCAAAATTTGATTATCCTTTTTATTATCAACCACACGCAATAGCAAAATTAGCATGCAAAGAAGTGCAAGATTATTTGACGAATCAGACCGATTTTATTCATAATTTTGGATTAGATAAAAATGATTTATCACTTACTATTGGTAAAATGTTTGGTGTTTTGGTTGTTAGAAATCAAGCGAATGAAATTGGATATTTAGCTGCTGTTTCGGGTAAATTAGCCAATACAAATCAGCATAAGATATTTGTTCCTCCTGTTTTTGATATGCTAAATAAAAATGGTTTTTTCTTAGAACAAGAAGAACGTTTGAACGAAATAAATCAACTTCTGGAACAACTAGAAAACAACCATAAATTACATGAATTACGTGAAAATTTTAGGTTATTTGAGTTGGAAGAAAAATCGAAAATTGAAGCTGGAAAACAACTTTTGAAAATCAATAAAAAAGAACGTAAAACCCAACGCGATACAATTATTCCAACTTTAAACGAGCAAGAATTTATCATTTTTGAAGAAGATTTAATCAAACAAAGTTTACGAGACAAACACGAGTTTAGACAATTAAATAAAGAATTAGAAATTGTTAAAAATAAACTTCAACAAGAAATTTTTATCTTTGACGAAGAAAGAAATCAATTAAAAGAAGAAAGAAAATTAAAATCTAATTCACTTCAAAATCAATTATTTGACCAATATCAGTTCTTGAATAAGTTTAAGCAAGAAAAAGGATTGAGAGAAATTTTTGAACAAACTTCTTTTCAACAACCTCCTGCTGCCGCTGGTGAATGTGCTGCGCCAAAATTACTACAATATGCTTTTCAAGAAAATTTAGAACCAATTTGTATGGCCGAATTTTGGTGGGGAGATTCGCCAAAATCTGAAGTCAGAAAACATCAACATTTTTATCCGGCGTGTACGGGAAAATGCGAACCAATTTTGGGGCATATGTTACAAGGAATTGAGCTTGATGATAATCTTTTACTTCAACAAAATTCTACTGTTGAACAACTCGAAATTATCTATCAAGATGATGATATTTTGGTTGTAAATAAACCCGAAGAATTTCTTTCTGTTCCAGGAATAGAGATTACAGATTCGGTTTATATTCGCATCAGAAAACAGTTTCCGAATGCAACTGGTCCGTTAATTGTTCATCGTTTGGATATGTCAACTTCTGGAATTTTAGTTTTAGCTTTAAACAAAGAAAGTCATAAAGCTGTGCAACAACAATTCATAAAACGTAAAGTAAAAAAGCGTTACATCGCACTATTAAACGGTAATGTAGAGAATGATAATGGTACAATTGAATTGCCTTTACGTGTAGATTTGGACGATCGCCCGCGACAAATGGTTTGTTATGAATATGGTAAGAATGCAAAAACAGATTATCAAGTTATAAAGCGAAAAGATGGTAAAACGTTGATTCATTTTTACCCAATAACTGGTCGTACACATCAATTGAGAATGCATGCTTCTCATCATTTAGGTTTGAATATTGCCATTATAGGAGATGATTTATATGGTACAAAAGCCAATCGTTTGCATTTGCATGCCGAATATTTAGAATTTACGCATCCTACGACAAAAGAATTGATGAAGTTTCAGGTAGATGCAAATTTTAATTTATAATTTTACCACAGAATTTATACAATGGAAGAAAAAGAATTAACGATAAGAGATATTATTTACCGCGATATGGATACGCTGATTTCAGCAAAATTGCAAAATAATGGTAATATTTCGATGGATGATTTAATTGACATTTCATCTTATTTGGCTGCAAGTTTATTTAGAACACGTTGGCAACAAAAAGGAGAATTGAGCCAAGAAGAAGTAAATGTTGTTTTAGGAAATATTGGTGATTTTTGCCATGAACATTTTGGTGAATATTTTTCTCAAAATGATTTTGATAAGATTGTAAAAATCTCTCAATTATTACTTCAAAAACCTACATTTGATGACGAATCTAAAGAATATTTCGAGAATATCTTAAAATCTTAATAATCTAAAACATAAAAAAAGCTTCAGATAAATCTGAAGCTTTAATTCAATTAGATAAATAAGATTATTGCCATCCTCCTCCAACAGCACGATATAATTCGACCATAGAAGTTAATGACTTTAATTTTGAATCAACTACATTCAATTCAGCATTCAAACCGTTATCTCTAGCTGTAATTACTTCTAAATAATTAGCCATACCATAGTTTAACAATTCTTCAGAATTTGTAATTGCTTGATTGTATAATTGATATTCTTTTTGTTTGTATTCTGCTTTCTTTACAGACGCATCGTAGCTATATAATGCATCAGAAACTTCTTTACTTGCATTCAAGATTTTACTTTTATAATTAATTAAAGCATTTTCTTGATTTGCTAAAGCAACCTCCTTTTGCGTACGAATTTTACGTTGTTGTAAAATTGGTTGGGTTAAACCACCAATTACAGTTGCAAATAAAGATTGAGCACTAAATAATTTATCTATATCAATTCCCTGAACACCTCCTGTTGCAGAAATTGTTAAAGATGGATAAAAACTAGCATTTGCAATATTTACATTCTCAAAAGCATTGATTAATCCAAATTCAGCTGCTTTTATATCTGGACGATTTTCTAACAACTGAGTTGGTACACCAACTGATAATTTATTATTTATTGCTTGAGAAGCTAATGTAGAACGACTAATTGATTGAGGATTTGAGCCTAATAATATGCTTAAAACATTCTCATTCAATTTAATTCCGTTTTCTACATCAACTAATAATGATTTTACATTATATAATTGTGCTTCTGTTTGATTTACTGCTACTTCTGTTACACTTCCAGCTTCTTTCAAGGCTTTCGTTGTTTCTAAACTTTGTTCACGGTTAATCAATGTTTTGTCTAAAATCTTCTTTTGTTCATCTAAACCTAACAAATTGTAATATGCATTTGCAATAGACGCTACAATTTGTGTTTTTACAGCTTTATGCGCTTCTACAGTTTGCAAATATGTAGCTGATGAAGCTCTTTGGTTACTTCTAATTTTTCCCCAAATATCAGCCTCCCAACTTAAGTTTCCTGAAAGTTCATATTGACTTAATGATTGTTTTCCCATTAATGCTCCGAACTGTGTATTTGCAGAAGTTTCTGTAAACGTATATTTTGGTCCTACAGATAAAGTTGGTAAATAACCCGATTTACCTTGTTTGGCATACGCCTCGGCAACTGCAATATTTTGCAGTGCCGAACGTATGTCTAAATTATTTTGTAAACCTTGATTAATCAATGCTTGTAATTGACT
>NZ_JAVXKG010000007.1:2568-57456 GCF_036647415.1 Algoriella sp. | reverse complement strand
ATTTGTTTGTAAGATACCGTTGCTACAGAAGTATTATCTTTTGAAATAACATCTGTTCTGAAATTTGCTTCATTTACAACAGCATCAGGACGTGTATAGTCTTTTGCTACAAAACAAGATTGAACAGCGATCAATCCAGCCGCAACTAAAGTAATGTTTAAAATTCTGTACTTTTTCATGATTAGATTGATTTATTATGTTCAATTTCTCCCTCTGGACGCTCAAACTTCATTGGTTTGATTTTTTCTTGAATTGTTTGGAAAACAACAAACAATACTGGAATAACAAATATTCCTAAAATAGTTCCGATTAATAATCCAAACGCTGCTCCTGTTGCAACTGAACGGTTACCTAAAGAAGAAACTCCTGTTGCGAATACCAATGGCATTAAACCTAAAATAAAAGCAAAAGATGTCATTAAGATAGGACGTAAACGTGCTTTTGCTCCATCAATAGCTGCTTGTACAATTGTCATTCCATGCATACGTCTTTGTAAAGCGAACTCTACAATCAGAATGGCATTCTTGGCCAATAAACCAACTAACATGACTAGGGCAATTTGGAAATAAATATTATTTTCTAACCCAGCTAACCATTGTGCTAAATAAGCTCCCATCATACCACAAGGAACTGAGAACAATACTGATAATGGTAATACATATGATTCGTATTGTGCTGATAAAATAAAATACACGAAAACGATACATAATGCAAAAATCATTGCTGTTTGTGATCCTGAGTTAATCTCTTCACGTGTTAAACCTGTAAAGTCTATTCCGTAAGAACTTGATAATGTTTGCTCAGAAACTTGGTTAATTGCAGTAATAGCATCTCCCGTAGAAAAACCTGGTTTTACTGCTCCTGTAATATTAGCCGATGTAAATAAATTGAAACGGTTTACAGAGTTAGGACCATAAACACGGTTTAATGTTACAAACTGAGAAACTGGTGTCATTGCTCCTGTAGAAGTCTTCACAAACATTTTGTTTAAACTCATTTCATTGATACGATCTTCTGGAGAAGATTGAATATATACACGGTATTGCTTACCAAAACGTGTAAAATCTGCCGCATATAAACCTCCAATATAACCTTGTAAAGTTGAGAAGATAGAACTTACAGAAACTCCTGCTTGTTTTGCTCTTTCTATATTTACATCAATTTCGTATTGAGGGAAATTTGTATTTAATGATGTTTGTGCATATTGTATTTCTGGACGTTGCATTAAAGCTCCAATGTATTCTTTTGCAACTTTATCAAAATCTGTAACATCTCCACCTGTTTTATCTAATAATTTCAATTCGAAACCAGAAGACATCCCGAAACCAGGAATTGATGGTGGTTGAAAGAAAATCATTTGAGCATCTGTAATTTGAGCTGCTGCACCAAATAATTGACCTGTAATAGATTGTACAGATAATTCTGGAGTTGTACGCTCTTCGAATGGTTTCAACTTAATGAACATCATTCCATAGTTAGAACCAGCACCAGAAATAATTGAGTTACCAGAAATAATTGTTGCTTTATCCAATCCTGGAATTTTTTCAATTTTTTTCTGAAACTCTCTTTCTACCTCGTAAACACGATCCATAGAAGCACCAGCAGGTAATTCGATATTTCCGATGATAAAACCATTATCTTCAGTAGGTACAAATCCTGTAGGCATCATTTTTCCGATACCCCAAATACCAAGACCACTAACAATAATTAATATAAATGAAACCCATTTGTGTTTGAATAAAAACTTGAATGAATTACCATATTTGTGTGTCATACGATCAAACGTAGCATTGAAAGCATCAAAGAAACGTTGTACAAAATTACGCTTGTGTTCTCCCTCTTGATGTGGTTTTAAGAATAAAGCACATAAAGCTGGTGATAATGTTAAGGCATTTAAAGCCGAAATTAAGATGGCAACAATTAAGGTAATACCAAATTGTTTATAGAATACTCCTGTTGGACCTGAGATAAATGTTACGGGAACGAATACCGCACACATCACTAATGTAATCGAAATAATGGCTCCAGAAATTTCATCCATCGCATTTTTCGTCGCATCCATAGGAGCTTCATGGTGTGATTCCATTCGGGCATGCACAGCTTCCACAACCACAATGGCATCATCCACCACAATACCAATGGCGAGCACTAAGGCAAATAACGTTAATAAGTTTAACGAGAAACCTGCTAAATTTAAGAAGAAAAATGTACCAATAATAGAAACCGGTACAGCAATTAACGGTACTAATGTAGATCGGAAATCTTGTAAGAAGATATACACTACGATAAATACTAAGATAAATGCTTCTATCATTGTATGAACTACTTTCTCGATAGATGCATCTAAGAAAGTATTCGTATCCATCAAGATTGTGTAAGATACACCCTCTGGTAATAGTTCTGAAGATTTTTTAAGCTCAGCTCTCAAATTATCAATAATCTCTTGAGCATTAGAACCTGGAGTTTGGTAAACCGCAAATACAGCTGATGGATCTCCATTCATTGCAGAACGACCTGCATAAGATTGTGCTCCAAACTCAACTTTTGCAATATCTTGTAATCTTAATACTTGTCCATTTGGCAAAGATTTGATGACGATATTACGATACTGATCTTCCGTTTTATAACGTCCTGAATAAGTAATTGAATATTGGAAAGATTGTCCTGAATTTTCTCCTAATGCTCCTGCTGCTGCTTCAAGTGATTCTTGAGATAATGCCGCAGATACATCTGAAGGAACTAAACCATAACTCGCCATACGAGAAGGATCTAACCAAATACGCATAGAGTAAGTCATTGCTCCAAATACAGAAGCATCTCCTACACCACTTACACGTTTCAAGGCAGGTATAATATTTATATTCAGATAATTCTGTAAATAAATCTCATCATATTTTGGATTCGTAGAACTATAAGACCCAAACATCAAAGCTGATGTTTGTTGCTTTTGAGTTACAACTCCAGAACGTGTTACCTCTGATGGTAATAATGGTGTTGCACGAGCTACACGGTTTTGTACGTTTACTTGCGCAATATCCCCATCTACACCTGGTTTAAAAATAACATCGATAGATGCAGAACCATTGTTAGAAGCTGTAGAAGAAATGTAATCCATTCCCTCAACTCCATTCACTTGTTCCTCTATCGGAATAATAACAGACTCCATCACTGTCTTTGCATTCGCACCTGGATATGAGGCAGAAATTTTAACAGTTGCCGGAGCAATGTCTGGATATTGGGTTACTGGCAGCGAAATAAGCCCCAATATACCTAATATCAATATGATAATAGAAATAACCGTTGATAAAACGGGTCTTTCAATAAACTTTTTTAACATAATTTATTTCAATTAGAATACTTTTTTAGTAGAGCTTACGATCGAATCAAAGTTTGCTGGCATTGGTTTAATTGCCGTTTTATCACGTAATTTACCTACACCTAATGCGACAACTTTATCACCTTTCTTAACTCCTTCTTTTACAACAGCCATGTTACCTGCTCTTTCTACAACTGCAATTGGTGTTGCGTATGCTGTATCTTTTGTTACTTTGTAAACATAAGTCATACCTTGTTGTTCAAAAGTTGATGCTTCTGGAACTACCAATACATCTACAAATGTTTTTGGAATACGAATACGTCCTGAGTTTCCGTTTGCTAAAATCTTAGCTGCATTGTTAAATGATACTCGGAAATCAATTGTACCAGTTGTTGGATTAATTTGTCCTGTTACTGTTTGGATTTTCCCTTTTTCTGGATAAATATCTCCATTTGCTAATACTAGATCAACTGGAGGAATTTTATTTAATTTATCTTTAAGAGTAGCTCCTTCAGATTTCGAAATGAAGTTTAAATACTCTTTCTCATTCATAGAGAAATACGCGTAAACTTTACTTGTATTAGAAACAACTGTAATTGGTGTTTGATCTGTTGGACCAACTAAAGTACCTTGACGGAAATTAATTGCACCTACAACTCCACTTATCGGACTACGAACCACAGAATAATCTACATTAGCTTGCGCTCCTTTGTAACTTGCTTGTGCTTGAGAAACACCTGCTTGTGCTTGACTTAATGCTGCCTGTGCTTGATTATAACCAGCTTGTGCTTTGGCTAAATTAGCTTTTGCAGTTTCTAATTGCACATTACTAATAATATTTTTTTGTACTAACGGAGTCAATTTATTTACTTCAACTTGTGCCGCATTTACAGATGCTTTTGCTGCACTCACATTAGCTTGTGCCGCTTGTACATTAGCTTGAGCTGCACCAACACCTGATTTTAACGCATCTGCGTTTTGAGTTAATACATTCGTTTCTAATTTAAACAAAGGTTGTCCTGCACTTACGTACTGACCTTCATCAACATAAACTTCTGTAATGTAACCTTGTATCTTAGCACGAACATCATTATTTACAACACCTTCTATATTAGTTGGGTATTCATCATAACTTGTTACCACTTTAGTTGGTACATCAACCACCGGATATGGTGTTGGACCTTGTGCTTGCTGTGCTGCATCGTTCTTCTTACCACAAGAACTTAGCGCAACTGCTAAAGCACCAACCATCATAACGTTAACGTTTTTCATATTACTTATTTTCTAGTTGAATTTTATTAATTTTTTGTATTGTTTCGTCTAATAACGTTTTTGTTTGCGTTAGGTGATCTAAATAAATATCAATCACTCTATTATCATGTTTTTTGGACAATGTATTATTTCCTAACTTATGTTGTTTAATACGATTTGTAAAAACAATATCTTGAGAAATCATATCAAATAAAAAATCTAATTTCTCTGTCAAATAGCTAAGATTTAATCTAAAATATCGCTTACGAGAATCAATTCTATTGATATATTCGATTTGATTCATCGATAATAAATAGTTAATAGAATTTGACAATGAGCTTTTACTTACATTAAAAACCTCTAATAATTCTTCAAACGTAAAACCAACATCATTTGACTCTAAAACCATATATGCCTGAAGTTTAGCCGTTAAAGGAGGGTACTTATATGTTTTCTCCAAAAAAGCGCTAAAACTACAAAAAAGATCTAAATCACATAGCGGATTTTCTTTACTCATAATATATAAATCTGTGCAAATATAGATAAGTTAGTTCGGTTAAAACAGAACTAATTGTATTTTTTTGTGAAATTTAACTATAATTTAATTTAGTAATATCTGTAAAACGTCTTTATTATATGTTAAAATTATTAAGATAATACAATTAATTCCTATCAAAAAATAGACCGTTTTTAACAATTACAATACTGTTTAACAAACAAATACAATAAAAAAAAGCCACTCAAATTGAGTAGCTTTCATCTATACGTTTATAATTAATTCATCTTTTAGTGGAGTATCTTTCAAAAAAGCATCAATTTTTCGAAGCTCATCTACATAGTCATATTGTAAATCTTCATGAAATTTATCAAACATTGTTCGCAATAATTTTAATCGTCCTGCTTGATATTTATATAATTTCTCTGCATTTTCCCCTACTGTATTTTTTTCAAATAAATACGGATAACGATTGAATGATTCTTGTAAGATATACTTTCTTAATTCGAATTCTGAAGTTTTATCTTTTGTAATTTGAACATGATAATTTACCAAACCACTCAACGATTTTAAACACAAAAGTAATTGACGATGACTTCTATTTATGTTAATCTGATTAATTAAATGATGTGCTTTATTAAATTGATTATCAATTTTTTCGTAAATTATATTTACCCGATCAATCAAATCATTTTCATCTTCTAACAACTGAAAATGAAGATGCTCTACAAGTGTTTCATCTTTATTTATTAAGCGTAAAAGTAGTTTATCTTTCTCTTTAGAAGGCAAATCTAAAATTGCATTTTTCAATTCCGGAACTTGCTTTAGATTCATAATATTATTTATTTGCTGTTTTTGATGCTCTAAAGTACAAATAATTAAAGAACTCTACAGTTCAATAATTCTGTTGAATTACAAAAATAATGTATATTCGAACATAAAACTAACCTAAATGACCAAATTAATCAAAACCTATATCATATTTTCTATTGTATTATTTGCTATTTTGCTATGTCTAAATCTTATTGGTTTGAATATTAAAGGTAAGTATACTTACATAATTCTTGCTTGGACTTGGATTCTATTTACCATTTTTATCATCATAAAAGCTTGGAAAATAATTTACATTAAGATTTATGCTTTAATTCTTAGTTTTTTAATTGTTTTAAGTATTCTGCCAATGGGAATTCCATTTTTTGCAATTCTTAGCTTTTTATTCAATTCAAATACGATTCAAACCATAAAATTAAATGATGATTACAAAATAGTTATAACAAAAAAAATTATGGCAATGAAAAGAGCTTATATTTATCAATGTGATTCTAAATTTCTTATTCTTGAGAAATCAAACAACCTTGCACGCCCAGTTTACAGCGATATTCTCTCAGAAACATTAGAAATAAATTCTGATAATCCAAAATTATATGAATACGAAAATTCTCTTATTCAACATGCGAAATTAGTTTCTATAAACAAGGATAGTATTGGGATTGAATATCAAATTCTTGATAAGAAAAAAATTGTTTATCACAACTTAAAAGAAACTTACGGATATTAAATAATTGATATGAATAAATAATTAATCTTAATTCGTCATTTTTAATTCATACTTTTGCACTCCGAAATAAGGATTAAAAATTATGAAAAGAGTTGTTGAGCACAGAAAATTACTTGGAGTTGATAAAACTGCTACATTAAAGGAGTTAAAAACAATTTATAGAAATACGATGAAAGATGCTCATCCTGATAAATTTATTAATGATGAAGCAGGAAAATTAGAAGCAGAAGAAAAAAGCAAAACTGTGATTGAAGCTTACCACTTTTTAGTAAGTATTAACCCAGAAACGCACGAAAAATATAAAGAAGAATATATCGAGACTACAACAAAATCTAATATTCACGACTTTTATATGGACAAACAAATCCTAAAAGTTGAGCATTTAGATGGTAATATTTACGAATATCTTGGTGTTCCTAAAAATACTTACGTAAAAATGGTAAATGCAGATTCGCCAAGTCGTTTTGCAAGAAGACATATTTACGGAAAATTTATCTATAGAAAATCAGGTGAAGCAATGCAAGCTTAATTATCGGAACGATATAAAACTAAAACACCACTTCTCGCGAAGTGGTGTTTTTTATACTTTTTCAAATAAATCTTCATGTACTACAATATCTAAATTCTTTTCATTATGTTTTAAATGATTCACAACATATCCAGTAAACCCAATATGTTTCAACATAAGTTTATTAATTAATTTATTTAATCGAAAAGAGATTTGATTTATTTCTTTATAATCCTCTGTTCCTTCCTTAATATTTCTTCCATGAAGAAAATTATTTCTATGATTAATTGCATCGATTTCATCTGAATTTAACTCTATACCATTTAAATTAAAAGGCTCCAAAAGTTTATTCCTATTTGTAGGTTTATTAATATTTTCAATATTCTTTCGTAAAATTTCAACTGAATTATCTCCTCCAAGTTTTACTATATCTTGAGAAAAAGCATCTAAGATTTCTTTAAGTTTAGCAATAAAATTTTTAGATATCTTTTTATCAGTAATAGGCATTAAACCTTTATTTTCTTTAATTAGAATATTGGTTAATCTTTCTAAAGCAACTGAATAACAAGCTGGTTTTAGTATTAAGCTTGATACATTTGCTTCTAAAATTAGCAAAATTACAATTGCATAATTTTCATTAAAATGAACCAAATCGCAAAGCTTAGAGAATAAAAAAGATTCAAACACCTTTAACTCAACTCCAACAACTTTAATAACTTTGTCATCATTAGTATAACCATATGGATTGGAAAAAATTGGATTATATATTCCTTTCGAATAAATTGATTGTCGTAATTGTAAATAAGAAAAACTATCAATAATATTGAAATCATTGCTATTGGAAGTAAAATAATACGCTTCATCTTGAATAAAATCTCCAGAAAGAAAACCATATGAAATCATAATTGAATGACATAAATCCGCAAATTCATCAACACTAATCTGTTCGTTTGAATCAATAATAAAATAATGTTTACCTTCTCTATTTGTTTCATAAAGATTAAAATTTAAGTGAGCAATTTTAAATGATAAAAAACTTCTAGAATAAAACATATTTTCATCACAATATGACTTTGCTTCTATAAAATTGAAAAGTTGAAAATTTTTATTATTAACAGGAATTACAAAACGGCAAACAGCTTTATTTTCTAAATTAACATCTCTTTGTAATTCATGTATTTCTCCATAGAAATAATCTACATTATCAATATTATTTGTTTTTGTAAGATAAAAATTTGAAATATTACATGTATATTTTCCTACAAACAACATAATATCAAAAGATTTATTATTCAATAGACATTCAAAAAGCTTTTCATTAAATTCAATATTCAAATCAAATCCACCTAATTTATTTTTATTTATTAGTGCATTTAGGTTTTCTATATTAAACATTGGAATATTAATATGAACATTCTTTTTTTCAACTAAATCAAAAATTAAGTTGAATACTGCATTAAAATAAACATTATTATTACTTTGTTCTTCGTGATCCATATTTAAAATAAGATTAACGCCTAAATTACGAAAAGAAGTAAAATTAACCCAAAAAACCACTTCTCGCGAAGTGGTTTTTTTATATTCTATATTTTCTACGATTAGTTTCCTAAAATGTAAGCAAAAATCAATGGTGCTACGATTGTTGCATCAGACTCGATCATATATTTTGGTGTATCGATATCTAATTTACCCCACGTAATTTTTTCGTTTGGAACTGCTCCCGAATAAGATCCGTAAGATGTTGTAGAGTCAGAAATCTGACAGAAATAAGACCAAAAAGGAACATCTGTCCATTCTAAATCTTGGTACATCATCGGAACTACACAGATTGGGAAATCTCCAGAAATTCCACCAGCAATTTGGAAGAATCCTACTCCTTTTCCTTCAGAATTTGCACGGTACCATTCTGTTAAATAAATCATGTATTCAATACCAGATTTCACAGTAGATGCTTGTAAATTTCCTTTGATTACGTTAGATGCAAAGATATTTCCTGTTGTAGAATCTTCCCAACCTGGACAAACAATTGGTAAATTTTTCTCTGCCGCAGCAACAATCCAAGAATCTTTAGGATCGATTTCATAATATTGCTCTAAAACGCCAGAATTTACAACTTGATACAAAAATTCGTGTGGTAAATAACGTTCTCCTTTTGCTTCTGCAGCATGCCAAACATCTTCTAAATGTTGTTGTAAACGACGAAATGCTTCTTCTTCTGGAATACATGTATCTGTAACACGGTTAAAGTGTTGGTCTAACAATTCGCGTTCTTGCTCTGGTGTTAAATCTCTATAATTAGGAATTCTTTTGTAGTGAGAATGTGCAACCAAATTCATTACATCTTCTTCTAAATTAGCTCCTGTACAAGAAATAATGTGTACTTTATCTTGACGAATCATTTCTGCAAGAGAAATTCCTAATTCGGCAGTAGACATTGCTCCTCCTAAAGAAATTAACATTTTTCCACCTTCTAACAAGTGTTGCTCGTACCCTTTTGCAGCATCTACTAATGCAGCAGAATTAAAATGTCTGTAATGATGTTCGATAAACTGACTAATTGGTCCTTTGCTCATTTTATTTATTTTTTATTTTATTAAATTTTATTTATTGTAACCCAATGTTTCTAAAACATTTTGATGTGTTTGCTCTTCCGAATACACTTTAGTGTTGTAATTTTCGTCAATCAAAATATATTTTGGTTGCGGAATCAAACAGTGATTAATTCCTCCAAATCCACTAATATTATCTTGATACGCACCAGTATTGAAGAAACCGATGTACAATGGTTTTGCTTGATCATATTTTGGTAAATAGATAGCATTTACATGTTGTTCAGAATTGTAATAATCATCCGAATCACATGTTAATCCTCCCAATAAAACACGTTCATATTTATCATACCAACGATTAATTGGTAACATTACAAATCGTTTTGAAATCGCCCAAGCATCTGGTAAAGTTGTCATAAAAGATGAATCAATCATATCCCAATATTCTTTATCATTTTGTTTCTTTTGATAAAGAATTTTATAAACAACTCCTCCACTTTCTCCTACTGTGAACGAACCAAATTCAGTAAAAATATTCGGAACTGGAATTCCTTCTTCTTCACAAATTGATTTTATTTGCAACAAGATTTCTTTCGCCATGTATTCATAATCATACTCAAAACTTAATGAGTTTTTGATCGGGAATCCACCACCAATATTTAAACTATCTAATTCTGGACAAACTTTTTTCAGGTTAACATAAACGCGCAAACATTTTGTCAACTCATTCCAATAATACGAATTGTCTTTAATTCCTGTATTAATGAAGAAATGTAGCATCTTTAACTTAATGCGTTCATTTGGTTTAACCATTGTTTGATAAAACGGGACAATATCTTTGTATCCAATTCCCAAACGAGATGTATAAAACTCAAACTTTGGTTCTTCTTCAGAAGCAATACGAATTCCAATTTCGAAATCACCTTCTATTGCTTCCGAAAACAAATCAACTTCTTCGTAATTATCAATAACCGTGATTGTTTTTCTGTGTCCGTTGTTTATCAAACGTGCAATGTTTTCTACATATTCTTCACGCTTAAAACCGTTACAAACCACATATTGGTTTTCGTTTATCAAACCTTCTTGCATCAAATTTTCGACAATATTAATGTCAAATGCAGACGATGTTTCTATATGAATATCGTTTTTAAGAGCTTCTCCTAAAATATGACGGAAATGAGAACTTTTTGTACAATAACAATAATTGTAAGTTCCTTCATAGTTTAACTCCTCACGTGCTTTTTCAAACCAACCTTTCGCTTTTTGTATATTTTCAGAAATTTTTGGTAAATATGTAAATTTCAATGGGGTTCCGTGTTCCTCTATCAAGGCTTTCAGATCAATTCCATTAAATTTCAAGTATTCTCCATCCATTTCAAATTCATCCTGCGGAAAATCAAATGATTGCGTGATTAAATCTATGTATTTTGTTTTCATTATGCTTTTATAAATATTACGTGTGTGATTAATTTCTAAATTTTATGATGATAAAATTTAGGGTATTACAGACGTATCGCATAATATACATTGCGAAGCAACATAGGGAAAGAATAATTCTTAAATTCGTTTCTATTCATTAAAACTACAGTGTTAAAGCGCTTTTTATAACTAACGCTTTCGAATAAAAGGTTAAAACTCATCAACTTTTTTCTTAAAAAAATTATAAAAATAATAGGTACAAATATAAGTTTTTTAATTGTGTTAAAAAGATAAAATAATATTAAAATTTAATAGACATCATTCTTCTTTTTTAATTCTAAAATCAATTTTCACAAAATCTTAATAATAAAGTTAATAAGCATTCATTATATTTGAAAAAGACTAAATCAATCCCTATAAATTTAATATGAAAAAAATCGGCTTTTTATCTTTTGGACATTGGGACAATCACCCAGCGTACGAAGCAAAAACGGCAAGCGACACTTTACTACAATCTATTGATTTGGCTGTTGCGGCTGAAGAATTAGGAATAGATGGCGCATATTTTCGTGTACATCATTTTGCACAACAATTAGGCTCTCCTTTCCCCCTTTTGGCAGCGATTGGCGCTAAAACAAGTAAAATAGAAATTGGTACGGGTGTTATAGATATGCGTTACGAAAATCCATTTTACATGGCAGAAGACGCTGGTGCAGCAGACTTAATATCAGAAGGTCGATTGCAACTTGGCGTAAGTAGAGGTTCGCCAGAGCAAGTAATTGATGGATGGAAATATTTTGGATACGAACCAGAAGAAGGCGATACTGACGCTGATATGGGACGAAAAAAAGCATTGACTTTTTTGGATAATTTAAGTGGTGTAGGTTTTGCAAAACCAAGTCCAAATCCTATGTTTCCAAATCCACCAGGTTTATTAAGAATAGAACCTTATTCAGAAGGATTAAGAGAGCGTATTTGGTGGGGAGCTTCCTCTAATGCAACTGCTGTTTGGGCAGCTGAAAATGGAATGAATTTACAGAGTTCTACTTTGAAAATGGACGAAAATGGTAAACCTTTTCATGTACAACAAGCAGAACAAATTCGTTTGTACAAAGAAGCTTGGAAAGCCGCAGGTCACACACGTGAACCTCGTGTTTCTGTGAGTCGTTCTATTTTTGCATTGATTAATGATGATGATCGATATATTTTTGGACGAGAGTCAAACAGAGTAGATCAAATCGGAAATATTGATAATAGTCGTGCAATTTTCGGAAGAAGCTATGCTGATGAACCTGAACAATTAATCAAAGATTTAGTAGAAGATGAGGCGATACAAGAAGCGGATACTTTATTGCTTACAATCCCGAATACATTGGGTGTAGAATATAATGTTCATGTATTATCATCAATCTTAAAATATATCGCTCCTGAATTAGGCTGGCGTTAAGAAAATAAAAAATGGCAGGTAAAATAAGGTATAAAACAAAAATTGTTGTTATTGGCGCTGGTCAAGCAGGGCTTTCTGCATCTTATCATTTATTAAGATTAGGAATGAAACTTGGTCCAGATTTTATTGTAATAGATGAAGCTCCAAAAGCAGGCGGCGCTTGGCAATTTAGATGGGATTCTTTGACGCTTAGTACAGTGAATAAAATTCATGATTTACCAGGAATGTCTTTCGAAGAAACCTTGGAAACTGGTAAAACAGAAGTCCGAGCAAATGTTAGCGTGCCACATTATTTTGATTTGTATGAGAAAAAATATGGAATTAAAGTTTACCGACCTTCTAAAGTAGAAAGTGTAACCTTGCAACAAGATCGTTTTCATGTTGATACTTCCGAATATTCTTTTTCAAGCTTAGGAATAATCAATGCGACGGGAACTTGGGGAAATCCTTACATTCCGAAATATCCTGGAGCTGAACTTTTTCAGGGCGAACAATTGCATACAAAAAATTATAAATCGGCGGATTATTTCAAAGGAAAACACGTCATAATAGTTGGTGGAGGAATTTCTGCAATTCAATTATTAGATCAAATTTCTGAAGTTACAACCACAACTTGGGTTACACGTAGACCTCCAGAATTTAGAGAAGGACCGTTTGACGATGTTGCAGGAAGCAAAGCTGTGGCGATGGTAGAAGAACGCGTACGTCAAGGTTTAGAGCCAATGTCGGTTGTTTCGGTAACAGGATTACCACTTTCACCAGCAATCAAAAAGATGGAAGAACGTGGTGTTTTAGAACGTTTTCCGATGTTTAGTGAAATTACAGAAACTGGAATAAAATGGGAAGACGGACGCGAAGAAAAAGCAGACGTTATCCTTTGGAATACTGGTTTTAAAGGAGATTTAGAACATTTGAAAGATGTTGTTCCAAGAGAACCAGATGGTGGAATAATAATTGACGGAAGATTAGCCACCAGAGTTGCCAAAGAACCAAGAATTCACTTAGTAGGTTACGGACCGTCAGCGTCTACAATCGGTGCAAACCGTGCTGGAAGTGCTGCTACAAGAGAACTTAGTAAATTAATAGATTGGGAAAGACCTTAATCAATATTCAAAAAAAATAACCTCATTTACAGAAATGAGGTTATTTTTATATGTAATAAAATTATTTATTTTTAAGCAATTCAGCAACAAGAGGTTTTACTTTATCTCCAATCAACTGAATAGAATTTAATAATTTATCATTTTCACTTGATAAATTTGCCACATCCATTTGGAAAGTAAAACGAGAAACTCCACCTAATGCTTCGCTATGACGAACTAATTTCTCTGCAACTTCTTGTGGATTTCCTAATAACAACGAGTTGAAAGGAGATAATTGTCCCATAAACTGATCTATATTCATTGGAGGCCAACCACGTTCGCGACCAATTTTATTCATCATTTTTATATGTCCTGGCGCATATTCTTCTATCGCTTGCTCAGTAGTTTCTGCAACATAACCCAAAGAGTGAACACCAACAACCAATTCTTCTGGTTTGAAACCTGCTTCCTCACCTGCTTTACGATACAAATCGACCAATGGTCTGAAACGATGTGTATCTCCACCAATAATTGCAACCATCAAAGGAAGTCCTAATTTACCAGCTCTTACAAAAGATTCTGGTGAACCACCAACTCCTCTCCAAACAGGAATTTTTTCTTGTTTTGGACGTGGATAAACAGGTAAATTATTAATAGGTGCACGGAATTTTCCTTTCCAAGTTATAAATTCGTTATCGCGAACTTTCAATAATAAGTCTAATTTTTCTTCAAAAAGAGCGTCATAATCATTCAGATTATATCCAAAAAGTGGATAAGCTTCTATAGACGAACCACGTCCCGCAACAATTTCTGCACGTCCATTAGAAATTAAATCTAACGTTGAAAATTGTTGAAAAACACGAACAGGATCATCTGCACTCAATACTGTAACAGCACTAGAAAGACGAATATTTTTTGTTAAAGCGGCTGCTGCAGAAAGAATATTTGAAGGAACAGAGTCTAACTGATACGATTTGTGATGCTCTCCTACACCAAAATAATCTAAGCCAACTTTGTCTGCTAATACGATTCTATTTATCAAATCTTGCATCGCTTTTACACGATCTTCGCCTGTTGCGACATCTTTTGTTTCGATAGATGCGAAACTATCAATTCCAATTTCCATAATATGTTTTTATTTATGATTGATTATTTTTTTTTATATAATTCCAAAAAGAATTATTAAGTGTATTTTTAAATATAGGTAGTGAGTATTTCATATTTACTTGAATTGAATTATATAAATATATGTATTTTATTTGATTTTAAAATCATGTATTTAGTTTAAATAAGAAGTCATTAGAATTGTAATTTTACTTTAAAATTTTCTTTTGTTTTCTTGATATTTCAAAAGGTTTTAACCTCGTATTTTGTTATAAAAATTAAAGAAACAAGTTCATATACATATTCTTGTTAAAAACAAAAATCTAGTTTTATTTAAATAAGAATACTTTTTTAGGAACCAAATAATAAAATTATTCAGTAATTGTTCAAAAATTTATTTTTTCTTTAAGGTTTCACTAATCTAAATATTGTATTTTTGAAATCGTTTTGAACGTAAATTATGGGTAAAATAATTGCAATTGCTAATCAAAAAGGTGGCGTAGGAAAAACAACAACATCGTTAAATCTTGCTGCATCTTTAGGAGTATTAGAGAAGAAAGTTTTATTAATTGATGCCGATCCACAAGCAAATGCAACATCTGGTTTAGGTTTTGATTTGGATGAAATAGAAGCCGGAACCTATGAAGTTCTAGAGCACCAAGTGCTTGCAAGTGCTGCAATTTTACAGTCAGAATCGCCGAACTTAGATGTAATGCCTGCTCACTTAGATTTGGTTGCTGCAGAAATAGAGATTGTAGATTACGAGAACCGCGAATATATGCTGAAAACCGCGTTGAATGAAATCAAAGATCAATACGACTATATCATTATAGATTGTGCGCCATCTTTGGGTTTGATTACTTTAAACGCATTAACAGCCGCAGATTCTGTTATTATTCCTATACAATGTGAGTATTTTGCATTAGAAGGTTTAGGAAAATTATTGAATACAATAAAAGGAATTCAGCAACATCATAACAAAGAATTAGACATAGAAGGTTTATTGTTAACGATGTACGATTCGCGCTTACGTCTTTCTAATCAAGTATTAGACGAGGTGAATAATCATTTTCCGCAAATGGTTTTCAAAACAATCATTACACGAAATGTACGTTTGTCCGAAGCACCAAGTTTTGGAGAAACCATTATTCAATATGATGCAGCTAGTAAAGGTGCCGAAAATTATTTAAATTTAGCCCGAGAGTTTTTAATTAACAACAACGATACAGTTTAATAAAATGGCAAAGCCAAATAAAAATAATCGCTTAGGACGCGGATTATCAGCTTTATTGAAAGATGAACCAACCGTAAAAACAGCACAAGATGAAGGTGCTAAAAAATTGGTGGGTAATATTCTTGAAGTAGAGTTAGAAAAAATCACCGCTAATCCTTGGCAACCCCGAACTAATTTTGATAAAAAATCTTTAGAAGAATTAATTTCATCTATTTCTACATTAGGCGTAATACAACCCATTACGGTTCGTAAAAAAGATTCTGGTGAATACGAATTAATATCTGGTGAAAGACGCTTTAGAGCATCACAATTAGCAGGAAAAAAATCTATTCCGGCATACGTTCGTTTAGCAAATGACCAAGAAATGTTGGAAATGGCGTTGGTAGAAAACATACAACGTCAAGATTTAGATGCAATAGAAATTGCACTTTCTTACCAACAATTAATAGACGAAATAAAACTAACACAAGAAGAGTTAAGCAAACGAGTTGGTAAAGACAGAACATCTATTACAAACTATTTACGTTTATTAAAATTAGACCCAATTATCCAAACAGGTATTCGTGATGGTATGATTTCTATGGGACATGGTCGTGCATTAATGGCTATAGATGACGCAGATTTACAATTTGATATTTACGAAAAAATTGTTCGTAATAATTTATCAGTTCGCGATACAGAACGTTTAATAAAATCAATAAAAAATGGTGATGATGTTACAGCTAAAAAAGTAGTAAACGAATTACCTACACAATATAAAGAAGCGTTAAGTTCAATTTCGAATTCATTAAGAACAAAAGTCGAAATTAAACGTGCAAATAATGGAAAAGGTAAAATTATTTTAAATTTTACTTCAGATGAAGAATTTGAACGATTAAGAAAATTTTTAAATGAAAATTAAATCATTATTTGTTGGGTTAATGATAACTTCTTCAGTCTCATTTGCTCAAGTAAAAACAGATTCGTTAATTGTAGACAAAGTCATAAACGACTCAATTGCAACTAAAAATATACTGACAGAAAAAAGCCCTATCAGAGCATCTTTGTATTCTGCGATTTTGCCTGGTGCAGGACAACTTTATAACAAAAAATGGTGGAAAGCACCTATTGCCTTAGGTTTAGTTGGTACCGGAACTGGTTTTACAATTTATTATAATAATTTATACAAAAAATACCGCAAAGCTTACATTGCTGTTCGCGAAGGTACGCCAAACGAATTTAAGGGTATTTTAACTCCACAACAATTGGCTGTAATACAAGACGATTACAAACGAAAACGAGATTACAGTGTTGCTTTAACTGCATTGGTTTATTTATTAAATATTGTTGACGCAACAGTTGATGCTCATTTATTTTCTATTCGCAATGATCCTGAGATGACTTTTAAACCAACTCTTATACAAGACGAAATGACGTTAGAACCTGTGATGGGTTTTGCTTTTAATTTTAAATTTTAATACAAAAAATGAATATAGCTTTAATAGGATACGGAAGAATGGGTAAAGCCATAGAAGAAATTTTAGTACAAAGAGGTCACGATGTTGTACTTAAAATATCGCGTACTCCACTTCCCGAAGAATTAAAAAATATAGATGTAGCAATCGAATTTTCTAAACCAGAATATGCTTTTGAAAACCTTAAAGTATTACTTGAGAATAAAATCGCAACAATCTGTGGAACAACTGGATGGTTAGACAATCAAGAAGCAATAAATAAATTAGCAATTTCTAATAATACAGCTTTTTTATATGCTTCTAATTTTAGTTTAGGTGTAAATTTATTTTTCGAACTTAATCAAGTATTAGCACGAATGATGAACAAATACCGAAATGAATATCAAATTAATTTAGAAGAAATTCATCATACTCAAAAATTAGACGCTCCTTCAGGAACCGCAATTACAATAGCAGAAGGAATTATAGAAAATACAACCTATAATACATGGTCGATGGAAGAAAATTCTGAAGAGATTATTCCTATCGAAGCAAAACGAATAGAAAACGTACCAGGAACACATATCGTACAATATACTTCTGATGTAGATACTATCGAAATTTCTCATACCGCACATTCTCGCAAAGGTTTTGCTCTTGGAGCAGTAATTGCTGCTGAATGGATTTGGAACAAAGAAGGTATTTTTACAATGAAAGATGTACTTGAACTAAACTAATACAAAATACTTAATATCAAAAACTTATGCAAATATTAATTTATTGGTTAATCGGTTTTATAATCGCCAATTTAATCTTTGGAGCTGCAACTTGGAAGTTATTTAAGAACGCAGGAAAACAAGCATGGCAAGCTTATGTTCCTTTCCTTAATATCTGGAAAGGATTAGAAATTATTCATCGTCCAAAATGGTGGATTATTTTATTTTATTTGCCAATCGTAGGACCTATCTTTTGGTTGGTTTTCTTTGTAGATTTAGGAGATTCATACGGAAAAATAGAAACAAAAGACAAAGTCATTATGGTTTTGACTTTAGGTTTATACATTTTCGCGGTTAATTATTCTGATAATCCAAAATATTTAGGCCCAGAAAATCGTAAACCAACATTTGTTTCTTCACTTATTTTTGCTTTAGTTTTAGCTACCATCGTACACAATTGGTTTATACAACCTATGATTGTACCAACGGGATCTATGGAAAATACAATCAAAATTGGTGATGCTTTATTTGTAGAAAAAATTAGTCATGGAGCACGTGTACCAATGACGCCAATTGGTATTCCTTTCTCTGAATTTATTTACCGTGATGGTTTTATTGACAAAGCACGTTTACCTTATATGCGAATTCCAGGATGGAGAGAATTAAAATCAAATGACATTGTTGTTTTCAACTACCCTACAGATTCTGTTTACACAGCAATCGATCGTAAAGATGCTTATGTAAAGCGTTTGGTAGGTTTACCTGGAGAAACAATTCAAATTCGTAACGGAATTTTATATGTAAATGACAAAAAATTTATTCCGAAAAAAGATGCGCAAGTTCAACATTCTTATATGGTTGTAACAAAAGCACCATTTAGCGATAAATTATTGTATGATAATTTCGGAATTATTAGCACAGATTACAATGCAGGAAAAAAAGAAGATGGTACATTTATTTATCAATTTGCTGCATTAACAGATACTCACGTTACTGCAATGAAATCGAATGCAAATGTAGTTTCAGTTGAACCTATTTTACAACCAGTTGGTGAAAAAACAGAACATATTGTAAATGGTAAAATTGATAGTACAAACACTATTTTCCCTGTAAATAAAGATTGGAATACGGACCAATATGGACCTTTATATATTCCGAAAAAAGGAGATATTGTAGACGTTAACAAAGAAACTTTAGCTCAATACATCAATATTATTCGTAGATACGAGCACAATAGCTTACGTGTAGATTCTGCAAATGGTAAGTTTGATGTATTTATTAATGATCAAAAAACCAATAAATACGAAATCAAACAAAACTATTATTTTATGATGGGTGACAATAGAAACCAATCATTAGATGCACGTTTCTTTGGTTATGTTGGAGAAGATCACGTTATTGGTCGTCCTATTATGATTTGGGCAAATATGAATGGAATGTTTGAAAAAGCTGCTCCGAAAAAATTCATTTGGAATCGTTTCTTTACTTCTATCAACAATGATAATCCTGATAAAACATCATACGGAATTTATGTTTTAATTGCTTTAATAGGTTGGATTGGTTACGATATTGTAAAAGCTCGTAAAGAGAAAAAGAAGAATAAATATTAAAATTTATAATAATAAAAAATGTGCATTATAAGCTAATTGTAATGCACATTTCATATAAAACAATAGAATGAAAAATACGTTTGCCGCATTTTATTTTGGTCCGATAGATTATTATGCAGAAATGGTGAAAAGCCAAAATTTGAACATCGAAGTTTGCGAAAATTTTCAAAAACAAACCTACCGAAATAGATGTAATATTTTAGCTGCAAATGGTAAATTGATGCTTAATATTCCTACGCTTCATAACGGTAATAAAGCATTTGCAGATTTGCAACCATCTTATGAACACGATTGGCAAAAAGAACATTTTCGATCAATAAAATCGGCTTATCACGGTTCTCCATACTTCGAGTATTACGAACATGAACTTGCTCCTTTTTACGAAAAAAAAGAAAAATATTTGTTAGATTTTAATCTTAAAACAATAAATTTTATCAATCAAAAATTAAGATTAGATTTAGCTATTTCAACAACCGAAACTTATGAAATAATTGATCCTGAAAATGACTTCAGAAATCAATTCTCAGCTAAAAAACCAGCTCAATATACTTTACCAGAATACATTCAAGTTTTTGATAATAAATTTGGATTTACTTCTGACTTAAGTATTATCGATTTACTTTTTAGCGAAGGTCCAAGTGCCGCTATTTATTTAAAAAACTTAATAAAATAACAACATGAGAAAATTATTGATTGCAGTAGGATTTGCCTTTACATTAGGATTTGCTCACGCACAAACGACAGAAGTACCAAAAGAAAAATGGTACCATGCAGGTATTGAACAAACAAGTATTTATGGTGTAAATACAGATCAAGCTTTACAATTTCTAAAAGAACACAAAAGAAAAGCTAACACAATTGTAGTTGGTGTTTTAGATAGTGGTGTTGAGAATTTCCACGAAGATTTGAAAGCAAATATGTGGAATAATCCAAAAGAAATTCCAGGAAACGGTATTGATGACGACAAAAATGGATACATTGATGATGTACATGGTTGGTCATTTTTGGGAACAGCAAAAGGTATCAATTATAATGATGATACAACAGAATTAACACGTGTTTACAAGCATTTAGCAGATAAATACGATACATATAACCAACAAGCAAACCACGATGCGATGATGAAAAATCCATCTGAATTTGTAGAGTTTCAAGCCATTCAAAAAGAATATTTAAGCGCTGTAGGTAAAGCTAAATATAACCAACAAGTTGCACAATCTAAACTAAATGCAGTAGAAGGTGGAATCAATAAAATGGTTTTAGAATTTGGAGATACTAAACTTTCTAAAGATATTTTAAAAAATTATCAACCAACAGATTCTCAAGTTTTAGAAGCAATGTGGATTTTTGGTGAATTAAAAGAAGAGCAATGGGTTGGAAAAACAATGAAAGAAGTTTCTAATACTTATTTAGGAGCTGCTCGTCGCGCTGCAAAAGGTGAAACTTTATCTTCTCATTTAAATTTAAATTTAGTTGATCGTAAAGATGTTGATAATCCAAACGATAAAACAGAACGTTTTTACGGAAACGGTGATTCTAACGGACCAGAATCTTCGCACGGAACACATGTTGCAGGAATTATTGGTGCTGTAAGAGGAAATAAAATTGGTACAGAAGGTACAGTTGGAGGAAATAATGTAAAAATCTTATCTGTTCGTACAGTTCCTAATGGAGATGAGCGCGATAAAGATGTTGCAAATGCAATTCGCTACGCTGTAGATAATGGTGCAAAAATATTGAACATGTCTTTCGGTAAAACATATTCTCCAGACAAACAAATCGTGTGGGATGCTTTCAAATATGCATCTGATAAAAATGTTTTGATTGTAAAAGCTGCGGGAAACAGTAACGAAGATATTGATATCCACATTCATTATCCTACTAATTTTAAAGACAATAATCCTGTTTCTAAATCTGTATTAACAGTTGGTGCTTCTACAAAAGATCCGAATGCACTAAAAGCTAGATTCTCTAACTTTGGTAAAAAATCTGTTGATGTTTTTGGACCTGGACAAGAAATTTATGCAACATATCCTGGTGTAGATCAATACCGTTTCTTAAACGGAACTTCTATGGCTTCACCTGCTGTAGCTGGTGTTGCGGCATTAGTTTGGTCACATTATCCAAAATTAACAGCAGAAGATATTCGTAATATTTTGATGGAAACAGTAAATAAAAATGATCAATTAAAAGATATTTCTGTTACTGGAGGTGTTGTAGATTCTTACAAAGCTGTACAAAAAGCGGAAGAAATTTACAAACAACGTAAATTAAAATAATTTTAACACAACATTATTAAAGGCTCCAAATTTTTGGAGCCTTTTTTGTATCTTTCCTATCCATAAAAATTTTAGTTCTACTAAAATTTAAATACTATTAAAAAACAATTATGAAGAAATTCTTATTAAGTATAGGAGTTGCAATGTTTATCGGTGTAGCTTCATTCGCACAAGAAACAACTACCCTACCATTACCAAAAGTTGATCAAAAATTTTGGCAACATGAATCTTTAGAAGAATCTGGTGTTTATGGTGTAAATACACAAAAAGCAATTCAATTTCTAGAATCAAAAAAACGTAAACCATCCGCACTAATTGTAGGTGTTTTAGATAGCGGTGTAGAAATTACTCATCCTGACTTGAAAGATAATATTTGGATCAATAAAAAAGAAGTTGCTGGTAACGGAAAAGATGACGATAAAAACGGTTACGTAGACGATGTCAACGGTTGGAATTTTATTGGAGGAAAAGATGGTAAAAATGTTTCGGGTGATACATTAGAGCTAACTCGTCTTTTTGTTAAATACAAAGATTTATTCGAAACAAGCAAAGATGCAACAACCAATAAAACTAAATTTGCATCCGAATATGCTGAATATCAAAAAATAAAAGATCAATACGAAAATAAATTAGCCGAAGCAAAACAAGGTGCTGCTCAATATGGTCAATTAAAAGAAATTTTTTCTGTTGCCTTTCCTGCAATAGAAAAAGAATGGGGAGATAGAGCTTTGATAGAAAGTAATTTGATGTCATTTCAACCAAAATCAAAAGAAGCACAACAAGGAATGATGCTTTTTGGAATGGTTCCGAAAGAAGAATGGGAAGGAAAATCGATGAAAGATTTCTTGAAAGAAAACCTCGACCAAGTTAATGAAGGTGATAAATATTACAAGGAGCAAGTTGAAATCAATTTGAATACCGAATTAGATCCTCGTCCTATTGTTGGTGATAATTACGCTGATAAAACAGAACGTTTTTATGGAAATAATGACGTTGATGGACCAGACGCTTTACATGGCACACACGTTTCGGGAATTATTGCGGCAAAAGCTGGAAATGGTATCGGAATGGATGGAATTGCGGGCAACGGTTACGTAAAAATTATGTCAGTTCGTACAGTTCCAAATGGTGACGAACGCGATAAAGATGTTGCAAATGCAATAAAGTATGCGGCTGATAATGGTGCAAAAATATTAAATATGTCTTTCGGAAAAGCGTATTCTCCAGATAAGCAAATCGTTTGGGATGCTTTCAAATATGCAGAGAAAAAAGGTTTATTGTTAATAAAAGCAGCAGGAAACGATAACGAAAACGTAGATACCGAAAATAATTTTCCTACAATTTTTAACGAAAAAGGAGACGCAATTGTAAACAATGTAATTACAGTTGGTGCAAATACAATGGATGTAAATGTATTAAAGTCTGGATTTTCTAATTTTGGTAAAAAATCTGTAGATGTTTTTGCTCCTGGTTCAGATATTTATTCAACTGTTCCTAAAAAAGACGGAGAATACAAAAATTTAGATGGAACATCAATGGCTTCACCAGTCGTTGCTGGAGTTGCAGCTTTAGTTTGGGCACATTATCCAAAATTATCTGCTTTAGATATCAAGAAAATATTGATGGAATCTGTAAATACAAATCCTCAATTAGCAGATATTTCTGTTACAGGTGGAGTTGTAGATGCATACAAAGCTGTACAGTTAGCAGAAAAAATGTATGTTACACGAAAATTAAAATAATCATTACCTATAATAATAGTAAAAGCCACTCAATTTCGGAGTGGCTTTTGTTTTTATAAATAAATTTCTTCTGAAATTATACCAGATTCTATTTCGATTGGTGTTTGATTTTGTTTAAAAATACGAGTAGATAAAGTTCCTTTCAGCTCCACCACTCCATTCTCTACACGTAACCAACTTCCTTCTCTTAGTCCTACAACAACCTGATGATTAAATTTATGAAACTCATTAATACGTGTTTCTCTTGTTTCACCTTTGTGTTTTGAATCTGGATCTGGATCCAAATAATGAGGATTAAGATTGAAAGGTAAAAACTGTAAAGCATCAAAACTTGGAGGATAAACTATCGGCATATCATTTGTTGTGCCTATTGTTAAACCTGTCAAATTACTTCCCGCACTAGTCCCAATATATGGTGTACCAGAATGAACAGTATTTCTTAATTCTTCTACCAAACCTTGCTCATACAATGTTTTAAGTAATAAAAAAGTATTTCCTCCTCCTATGAAAATTGCTTTTGCATGTTGAATTGCTTCTTTTCTATTTTCAAAAGTATGCAAGCCTTTTACAGAAATTCCGATAGGCTCTAAAGCATCTTTTACATTTTGTGTATAATCATCATACGAAACTCCAGAAGGACGCGCGTATGGTACAAATATTATTTCATCTGACTTTATGAATTCTTTAATTTCATCTTTAATATATTCTAAAAAACTATAACCGTAAATGGTACTCGTGCTAATTACCAATAGTCGATCGTTAGAGTTAATCATATTTTTTAAATTTTCATCAAATTTAGTTTTAAATCACAAAAAAACCGAATGAAATTTCATTCGGTTTATATTTTAATTTTTATAAGAAATCCACTTAATAATTTCCCTTACAGTTGGTTTTTTACCATAAATCAAAATTCCAATTCGATAGATTTTTCCTGCAATATATATCATAAATATTGTGCTAATCAATAAAATACTTAATGATAAAGCCAATTGCCACATCGGAACGTCAAACGGAATTCGGGTTATCATAGATATTGGAGATGTCAACGGAACCATCGACAACCAGAATGCTACAGGTCCATCAGGATTTTCGAAAGTTGTCATACTTCCATATAAACCAACCATCATTGGTACTAATGGAAAATAAGTAAATTGCTGTGTGTCAGTGTCATTATCAACAGCAGAACCAATTGCCGCAAAAATTGAGCTATAAAATAAATAACCCAAAATAAAATAAGCAATAAAAGCAAAAATGATTAATGGATAATTAAAAGACATTAAAACTTCGCTAACCTCTGTCATTTTTTGCATCATATCAGGATTTGCTTCCGCAACTTGTGCTTGATTCATCATTTGTTGTGTCATATCCATTCGCGATGCTGCAATAGCTGGAAAAGCCAATAAAAGAACCAATGTCATACCAATCCAGATTCCGAATTGTGTTAACGCAACCATTGTTGTTCCAACAATTTTTCCCATCATCAATTCAAACGGTTTTACAGAAGATATGATAATTTCGACAACACGATTATTTTTTTCCTCGACAATAGAACGCATTACTTTTACACCATAAATCATCACAAACATAAAAATAATATAGGTCAAAAACATTGATAAACCAATCTTCAACTCCATTCCTTTATCTTCTTTTCCGTCCGAAACATTGAAAACATTAAGATTTACATTTGCTTTAGAATTATTGAGTGCAGCACTATCTATTCCAAATTTTACTTGTTTATCTTTTTCTATTTTAGAACTAATTACGCGAGATAACTTCTCACGATCCATAATTCCTAAATTTCCATTGGTAATTAGTTGCGTATTTTTTTCGATATTATCATAGTTTCCATCTGTATTTTTAGGAATATGTAAAATCGCATTCAGATATTTACTATCCTTCAAAGTATCTTTTATTCCTTTCAATTCTTCTGGTGTGTAAATACTAAACATCATTTGTTTAGACGATTTGAAAGAAGTTACAAACTCTGCACTTTCATCTACAATCGCAATATTTTTAACCTCCGAATTATTTGCAGAACTTAATAAAAATATAACAGCTCCTGCTCCAACAATCAAAAGTGGAGAAAGAAAAGTCATGATAATAAATGCTTTATTTTTTACTTGAGAAAAGAATTCTCTTTGTGCTATTAAAAATATATTTTTCATTCGGAATTGGCTTAAATATTAGATGATGAACTTTGTTTTACCGCTTCTAGAAAAACATCATTCATTGATGGAATAATTTCTTTAAATTGATGAACTTGTCCTAAATTCATTAATTTCATTAAAATTTCATTCGTCGGAATAGTTTTGTTGTATAACAAATTAAATTCAGTTCGTTGATTCAGCTCTCTTACATCTGAAATATCAAACTCGTTGGCTAAATTTTGTAAATTATCAGGTGAAACATTTCCTAATTCTATAGAAAATTTTCCTGTTTTAAATTGATTACGAACATCTTCTATCGTTCCATCTAACACTTTATTTGCTTGATTAATTAAAGCAACATGGTCACACATTTCTTCTACAGATTCCATACGATGTGTCGAAAAAATAATGGTTGTTCCTTTGTCACGAAGTTCTAAAATTTCATTGGCAATAATTTGAGCATTTACAGGATCAAAACCACTAAATGGCTCATCAAAAATTAACAAAGATGGATTGTGAATTACCGTAATAACAAATTGAACTTTTTGTCCCATTCCTTTAGAAAGTTCACTCAATTTTTTATTCCACCAAGACATCATATCCAATTTCTCAAACCAATATTCGGTTCTCTTTCTAGCCTCAGCAGAAGAAAGTCCTTTCAGTCTTGCAAAATAAAGCGCTTGTTCGCCAACTTTCATGTTTTTGTACAAACCTCTTTCTTCTGGCATATAACCTACTTGCCCTATTGTTTTATTTGTTAATGGTTCTCCATTCAATAAAATTGTACCACTATCTGGTGCAGTAATTTGATTAACAATTCTAATAAAAGTTGTTTTTCCAGCACCATTTGGACCTAAAAGCCCATAAATAGACCCTTTTGGAATATTGATACTAAAATTATTAAGTGCAACTTTATCTTTATATTTTCTTGTTAAACCTTCGGCTTGCAATAAAAAATCCATTTATCTTTTCAATTTAATATGTAAAGTTAGTAAGAACAAAGTTAAAAATGTTACAAATAAAGATCAGTTTCTTTCAGAAGGATTCCAAAGATAATTTTTAAAATCAACAACTTTATCGTTCTCAATTTCAATTCCTTCATTTTCTAATAATTTTTGCATCAAAGTGGATGGATTAAAATGGTGTTTACCAGTAAGTAATCCATTTCGATTGACAACTCGATGAGCTGGTATATCTTCTATATGATGTGAATTATTTAGCGCATAGCCTACAACTCGAGCAGAAAATTTTTCTCCAATTTTTTGAGCAATCAAACCATAGGTACAAACTTTTCCTTCTGGAATTTGACGTACTATCTCAAATATTTTTTCGTAGGTATCAGAAATGATTTTCGTCATATTAAAACATTTGTTGTAAATTTAAGAAAACCATAAGTATTATGAGCCAAAAAGTGCCAATTAAATCTCTACTAAGCCGACCTCGTTTCAAAGTTTTCACGCAATTATCAAAGCAAGAATTTATTGATTTAATCAAAAAGCATCTCGAAAAAAATTCAGTAGAATATGGTGGTTACGCCAATAATGAGATTGCGATGGTACGTGTACGAAAAGATAAAGACAAATATTGGCATCCACAATTACAAATTCGTATAGAAGAAGATGAAGATCATTTAGATTATTTAGTTGTTCGTGGAATTATTGGTCCAAAACCTAATGTTTGGACTTTTTTCGCGTTTTTATATGGTTTAAGTGGTGCAGTTTTTATAACACTTGGCTCCTATGCCCTTTCAGAATACATTGTACAAGGTACTAGTGTTTGGGTTTGGGCTATTCCAGTTGCTTTATTGATTGCTTTAGGAACTTATGCAGCAAGTTTATATGGTCATTATATTGCCAAATTCCAATTAGGAAGATTGTTTCATTTTGTAAATGATTTACTAAATGATGCAGAATTTTATGAATCAAAAGATGAGTTAAATTAAAATAAAAAAGCGACCAATATTGGTCGCTTTTACAAGAAATATGTTGAGATAATATTCTTAAATTACTTTAACATTAATGGCATTGATACCTTTTTTTCCTTGTTCTAGATCAAATGATACTTTATCATTTTGTTCTACTTTGTCTGCTAAACCAGAAACGTGTACAAAGTACTCTTTTCCTGTTTCGTCATCCTTAATAAATCCGTATCCTTTTTCGTCATTAAAGAATTTTACAGTTCCTTTATTCATAGTATTATATTTTCGTGATAAAGATATAAGTTTAATTTTAATAATCATTATGAATTAAAAAAAATATTAAAAAAAAATAAAACTGTCATATTATTCCGTTTCAGATTTTTAAAAACCTAATTTTGCAATTAAATATAATAACCTTGGCAGGAATCTACATTCACATCCCATATTGTAAGCAAAAATGCAGTTATTGTGACTTTCATTTTTCTACAAATCTTCAGTCAAAATCTTTGTTAATAAAAGCAATTAATAAAGAATTAGAATTAAGAAAAAATGAAATCAATCAACCCTTAGAAACAATTTATTTTGGTGGTGGAACACCTTCTATCCTATCTGAAAATGAATTAGAAAGTATTTTCGAAACTATTTATAAAAATTATTCTACTTCATCGATTAAGGAAATTACATTAGAGGCAAATCCAGATGATTTAACAAAAGAAAAATTAGCATTCTTAAAATCGACGCCAATCAATCGTTTTTCAATTGGTGTTCAATCTTTTTTTGAAGAAGATTTACGCTTAATGAATCGCGCACATAATGCACAAGAAGCAGAAAAATCTATAAAACTTACACAAGATTTTGGTTTTGAAAACATTACTATTGATTTGATTTATGGTTCTACAACAACTACAGACGAAATGTGGCGTAAAAATCTGCAAAAAGCAATAGAATTAGACGTTCCTCATATTTCTTCTTATGCGTTGACTGTAGAAGAAAAAACGGTTTTGGATCATCAAATCAAAAAAGGAGAAACTAAACCAATAGATGATAATCGTCAAAATGATCAATTTCAAATTTTAGTTGATACTTTGACTACAAACGATTTTATACAGTACGAAATTTCTAATTTTGGAAAAGAAAATTACTTTTCTCATCACAATTCAAACTACTGGAAAGGTGTGCCTTATATCGGAATTGGACCTTCTGCACATTCCTATAACAGAAAACAGCGCGCTTGGAATATTGCAAATAATGCGAAATATATGCAATCTATCAATCAAAATATTCTTCCAGATGAAATAGAAATTCTGAATGAATCTGATCAATTTAATGAAATGATTATGATAGGATTAAGAACAATTTATGGAATTGATTTAAATCGAATTAATTCAGAATTTTCTCAACAATTAATTGATTCTTTTTATCAAGAAATCAATCAATTATTGGAAGAAAATCTTATTGAAAAACAAGGAAATAAGATTATTTTGAAACCAGAAGCAAAATTTTTCGCAGATGGAATTGCTTCAAGACTGTTTTACGTCGATTAATTTGTTAAATTTGCTTTATGAATGATAACAGACCAATTGGTGTTTTCGACTCTGGTGTTGGTGGTTTGACGTTTGCAAAAGAAATAAAACGTCTTTTGCCACACGAAAGTATGATTTACTTTGGCGATACGCAACATTTACCTTACGGTGAAAAATCTAGAGAAGCGATAACACGTTTTTCAGTTGATATTACAAATTTTTTAAAAGAAAATAATTGCAAAGCAATTCTAGTTGCCTGTAATTCTGCAACTTCTAATTCGATTGATGCGATAAAAGAAGCGGCTGGAAAAGAAATTCCTGTAATTGATGTAATTTCTCCAGTTGCAGAAAAAATTGCATTTGAATTGAGGGAAAAAATTGGCGTTATTGCAACCAAAGCGACCATAAATTCTGGTGCATATAAAAAATCTATTCGAAAATTTAACAAACATCTAAAAGTTGTCGAAATGGCAACACCTTTATTGGTTCCTGTTATAGAAGAAGGTTTTGCGAATACATCTATCTCTAAAGCAGTTTTAGAAACGTATTTAACCAACAAAAAATTAGAAGGAATAGACTCTGTTATATTAGGATGTACACATTATCCTTTACTCGAAAAAGAAATCAATCAAGTATTTGAAGGTAAAGTTGCTATTGTTAATTCACCTCTAATTGTTGTAAATCAAATTATTTATCAATTGGGAAGAGAAGGAAAATTAGCCTCAGAAGATAATATTCCACAGTACGATTTTTACTTATCCGATTATACAGATAATTTCTTGAAAGTTTCGAAAAAATTCTTCGGAAAAGATATTTCATTAACAGAAAAAAGATTAAATTGATAACATAAACCGACTTTATAATTGTCGGTTTTTTTGTGAATAAATTATACAAACAAGCAAAAAACAAATATTAAAATGGAAAAATCAGCAGAATTAATTGCATTAGAAGAGAAACATGGAGCACATAATTATCATCCACTTCCAGTTGTTTTAGAAAAAGGAGAAGGCGTTTATGTTTGGGATGTAGATGGGAAAAGATATTTTGACTTTTTATCAGCTTATTCGGCTGTTAACCAAGGGCATTGTCATCCTCGAATTATCAATAAACTAAAAGAACAAGCAGAAAAATTAACGTTAACTTCTCGTGCTTTTTATAATGCTGAATTAGGAGTTTACGAAAAATTTATGACAGAACTTTTCGGTTTCGATAAAATTTTACCAATGAATACGGGCGCGGAAGCAGTAGAAACTGCTTTGAAGATTGCACGTAAATGGGGTTACGAAAAGAAAGGAATTCCTGCCGGAGAAGCTATTTTAGTTGTTTGTAAAGATAATTTCCATGGTCGTACAACAACCATTATTTCTTTCTCTAATGACGAAGATGCGCGTAAAAATTTCAATCCATATACAAGTGGATTTATTGCTGTAGAATACAACGATGCTGAAGCTTTGAAACAACTTTTTGAAGAAAAAGCAGACAAAATTTGTGGATTTTTAGTAGAACCAATTCAAGGAGAAGCTGGTGTTAATGTACCTTCTGAAGGATATTTAAAAGCTTGCGAAAAATTATGTAAACAATATAATGTTTTGTTTATTGCAGATGAAATTCAAACAGGAATTGCACGTACAGGAAAAATGTTAGCAATTGATCATGAAAATATTGAAGCTGATGTTTTAATTTTAGGAAAAGCTGTTTCTGGAGGTGTTTATCCTGTTTCGGCAGTTTTAGCAAACGATGAAATAATGAATGTTATACAACCTGGTCAACACGGTTCTACTTACGGTGGAAATCCTTTGGCTGCGGCTGTTGCAATGGAAGCAATGAAAGTTGTTTTAGATGAAAAATTAGCAGATAATGCAGAAAAATTAGGTCAACTATTTCGTTCAGAAATTAATAAATTGATTCAAGATTTTTCTTTATTCAAATCTGTTCGTGGAAAAGGATTGTTAAATGCAATTTTAATCAACGATACACCAGATTCTGAAACTGCTTGGAATTTCTGTGTAAAAATGATGGAAAACGGATTATTAGCAAAACCAACTCACGGAAATATTATTCGTTTCGCTCCACCATTGGTTATGAACGAAGAACAATTACACGAATGTATCGCTGTTATTCGTAAAACTGCAGAAGAATTTAATAAATAATACACAATAGACTTTAAATAGAAAAACCTGATGAAATTTCATCAGGTTTTTTTTATTTTTGACGAATTAATTAATACTATGAATAAAACATTTACAATTTCTGAAAATTACAAGAAAGCACAAAAGAAATCTATTTTTTGGATTTTTATTTTTCTATTAACCCTTATTTTATCCGTATTAATAAGTCTTGCAATTTTTGTAGCTTGTGTAGTTGGAGGATTTACAATATTTTTTGCTAAACCAATGTTAGCAACAGGAGTTTTGGGTGCTGGACTTCTAGTTTTAGGTAGTTTAATTGTTTATTATAATTTCAAATTTATAGTTGGAATTTTTAAAAAATATGATAAAAATGGAGTTGAAATAGTTGAAGAAGATTATCCAGAATTATTTCAATTAATTAAAGAAACTGCTGATAATGTTGGCGTTAAATATCCTAAGAAAGTTTTTATTAATGGTCAAATTAATGCATCTGTAACCTACTCTAATCAAATACAAAGTTTAATCTTTCCTACAAGAAAAAACCTTACCATAGGATTAGGCTTATTGCATGCTGTTTCTAAGAATGAGTTAAAAGGAATCATAGCGCACGAATTCGGGCATTTTTCTCAGAAATCGATGATCATTGGAAGTCATGCCGGTAACGCTTCGAGAGTTATGTATGATATCATTTACAGTAATGACGCTGTTCGTAACGATGTTGACTCTATAAGCCAAATGAATGCATTCATCGGAATAATTTCTGGTGGTGCTATTTTTTACACAAAAATAATTGGAAAAGTATTAAGTGTCATTTACACACAATTGGATCACCATAACATGGCTTTGAGTAGAGAAATGGAATTTCATGCTGATCAAATTGCAACAAATATTGTTGGAATTGAGACAATGAGCATGCCATTATTACGTATAGATTTATATGATTTTGCTTATAATGAAATGTTACAATTCTATTTTCGTCAATCAGATGAGCGTATTTTTTCAGATAATGTATTCCAAAATGTTAATCAATTAGTAAAATTCTATAGTAATAAACATCAATTAAAAATAGAAAATGGTCTTGAAGTTGTAGAATTATATCAATTCGGAAATAACTTTTCACGTATTCAATTAGAGGATTTAGGCGCCTCTCATCCTAATATTGAAGATCGTTTACATAATATTGAATCGACTAATGTTCATTCTGAAAAAGATACAACAGAGAAAGCTATTACGTTAATTAAAAATTATAACGAGTTAGAAGAAAATTTCTCATTTGACTTCTTCTTTAATCAAAATTTATACAGAACAAATAAAATTGATCAAGACAAGTTCATAGCATTATATAAAGAAGATTTTGATAAACGCAATTATCCAGAAGTTTATAACGATTTCTTCAATAATTATGATTTCGAATTTAGTTCTATTCAAAATTTAGATTATTCTTTAGAAGTTGAAGATGCTTCAACGTTATTTTCTGATGAGAATATGAATATAATTAAACAAGTACAAGCTTGGAAAAATGACGCGTTGATTTTAGAAGAATTAGGTCAACAAAAAGACATCAAACAATTCAAATACAATGGAATTAGATATGATGTAAAAGGAAATACTTCAAAATTTATTGATGAAGTTAAAAATGATATTAGTGAAAAAGAATCAGAATTTTATAACATTGTCAATCAGATTATTTTATTTTTCAAACTAAATTTAGATGAAACTAAAACTGAATTATTACATAATTGTATCGAAATAGAAAGTAAACTTTCAAGCAATTTAGAGTTAGTAAACGAAATTAGAAAACATGTTCAATTTATCACTAAACCTTTACATGAAAAATTACGTCAAGAAGCATTAATCAAATTAAATCATCAATCAGATCAACTAAAAAAAGTTACAAAACAACTTCTTACATTTACTAATCTTAAAGATTATTGTATGAATGATGAATTAGAGCGAGCACAAAGTTTTGTACGCAATGATTTGTATTATTTCTTCAAAGAAGAAGGATATAATGAAAGTGCTTTTAATGATTTGTTTAATGCATTAGCATTTGTTCAAAATATTTCTTACTCGATGCAATTCGATAGCAAATATAAATTTCTAAAAGAATATGAAAGTTTATTAAAAGAAACTATACAAATAAAAGAAGCCTCTGTATAAGAGGCTTTTATTTTTTTAAGGCGCTAATCGTTCTTTTTTCCAATCAAAATCTTCTTGTAAAACATAACGAACTCTGTCGTGTAAACGACTTGGACGTCCTTGCCAAAATTCTATTTCTGTTGGGCGAATCAAAAAACCACCCCAATGTGCTGGGCGAGGAATTTCTTTGCCTTCGTATTGTTTTTCTAATTCTATTTCCTCTGCGGCTAAATCTTCATTTTCATCTATTACAGAGCTTTGGTCAGACAACCAAGCGCCTAATTGACTACTGCGTGGGCGAGTTTCAAAATACCCATCAGATGTATTGTCAGACGTTTTTTCTGCAACTCCTTTTATAATTATTTGACGTTCTAGAAATGGCCAGAAAAAAGAAATACAAACCTTAGGATTTGCTAATAAAGCTTCTCCTTTTTGACTGTTGTAATTGGTATAGAAAATAAAACCTTCGTCCGTATAACGTTTCAATAAAACAACACGTGTTCTTGGAAAACCATCGTTGCCAATAGTCGCTACCGACATTGCGTTCGCTTCGTCTACTCCATCAGATTCTTCTGCTTGTATAAACCAATCTCTAAATTGTTCGATCGGATTATCTCTCAACGAATCAAAATTCATCGCTTGTTTTTCGTAGACCTTTCTTTTATAACTTAAATCTTGTTTCATTAACTTTTTATTTCTATTTTTAAACAGTATGTATTATCCAACAAATGTTTTATAATGTCTATCAAAAGTATTAAAAAAGGAGCTATTTTAATTGCAAAACCTGCATTAACTAACGATATTTTTCAGCGAAGTGTCATTTTGATTACAGAACATGTCGAATCTGGAAGTATTGGTTTTATTTTAAACCGATCTTCTCATTTGCCGATTAGTATTTTTGTTTCTGAAATGGAGGCGAATTCTATTGTTTTTGAAGGTGGACCTGTGGATACAGAAAATATTTATTATATACACAAACGTCCAGATTTGATTAGAAATAGTGAATGGATTTCAGGTGACGTTTATTGGTCTGGTGTTTACGAAGATGTTCGCGATGCGATAAATAATGAGATGATAAAAGATGATGAAATCAAGTTTTTTATTGGATATTGTGGTTGGTCGCCGAAACAAATTGTCAACGAATTAGACGAAAATTCTTGGGAAATTACAGATTTAGATTTTGACCTTTTCGAGAATTGGAATTCTGATTTGTGGAAAAAATTAATGAAAGAGCTTGGAGGTGAAAACTTAATTTGGCTAAACACCCCCGCTGATCCTTCTATGAATTAATCAATTAGATAATTGAAAATTGATTTTGTTTTAGTTGAAGTGTATATTTTCTTTCGATTTTGTGTAATTGGTAAAATTCCAACTCCGTCAATCAAAATAAAAACTTCTTCAGCTTTCTGAATTTCAAATGGAAAAATATCTGCTTCTTCCACTGTAAATTCTTCAGCTTTGTTTATTTTTTTGATAAAATTAGTTCGTAATACGCTTGTAATTACGCCTTCTTCTTTTTTTGGCGTTCTGATTGTTTGATCATTTATCACGAAAATATTTCCTTTTAAAGATCTTGCCATTCTTTTATTTGCATTCAACAAGATAATATCAGCGTAATCATTCTCTAATCGATATATTTCTGCGATATTTTCTTCTGGACGATATTTGTTTACTAACGAATAAAAAGCTGTATTTACAGTAAAATCTTTGTAAACATCAATCTCGTTTTCATTCTCCAAAAACATCCAATCTTCGTCATTATTTTCAATAGAAACAATATAATTGATTGTCGCTTTTAAATAATCTTCTTCATCATTACGGAAAGTTAAAAACTCAACTTTTCCAGATTTTGTTTGATTTGCTTCTGCAAGAATATTTATTTGTTCTTGAAAAAATTCTGGTGTAAAATCTAACGGAATATTCATACGATAAATACGCATAGATGCCATCAAATTAAAATAATGATCTTCCCAATCTACAATTTCACCATTTACAAATCGTAAAACTTCTTTTACAGCGTCACCATTACGAAAAGCTCTGTTCTTTGTGCTTACAACTGCATTTGCTTGTTCGGTAATAACGCCACCTAAATTAATTTTCAAAATAATAGATTTTTTAAACTGATCCTAAGATTTTTTTAAGATCTTCAATTTGAGTTTCCCATAATTGTTTTGACTCCTCTACTTCATCTTCTTCTGCAAAATCTGTAATTACAATTGATACATCATTTGTTAAATCGTCTTCTACAATTGTTAATTCGAAGAAATATTTTGTGTCTTCATCATATTCCCATTGAAAACGAACATAGCTATCTTGCTTTGATTTCATCAAAAACGCAGATTCTTCGTGACCATCCCAAATAAAAGTATACTTTTCTCCACGAGAGTTTACATTGTCTGCAAACCATTCTGACAAACCAGAAGGATTTGATATATAGTTATATAACAATGATGGAGATGACTTAATTGAAAATTCTACTTGATATTTCTTTTTCGGCATAATTCTATTTTATTGAAGTCGCAAGATATAAAATGAATTGTATCTACCAAAGAAAATCAAAATAAGTTTTGTTATGATTATTGAAAAAAATTATCTTTGCAAAAATAAAACTTTGGCGAGGTAGCTCAGATGGTTAGAGCACAGGATTCATAACCCTGAGGTCGGCAGTTCGATTCTGCTCTTCGCTACAAAAAATCCCACAACAAGTAAACTTGTTGTGGGATTTTTATTAACCTAAAACTAAACTATATATTAACTTAAATAACCTACGACTTGATAAGCTCTTGTACCTCTATTATAAATTTTTTGGTACAATGTTCCTCCAAATTCATATAAATTTTCTCCATCATAATTCACTCTTTCATAACCAGCAGGCAATGCGTATACAATTGCTCCAATTGGTGCTTCGATTACTTCAAAGTAATTTCTATTTGACTGATAATAAACACCTTCATAAAAATAATATGGGTTTCTATTTCCTGTATTTATTGTTACAAAACCTACAGGTAAAATATTAATTCTGAAACCTATACTAGGCATATAACGCACATATCCATTATTGTAAGGTCTGTAATACATCCCATTATTCCCGTAGAAATTATAATTATTGTATGAATATTTATTGTAACGATTCACATCAAAATTAGATACTGGACGATAATTTCTGTTATAAGAGCTATTGCTCATACGAATTGGATTATTGTGATAATCACGGTCCGATCTTCTATTATCATTATTCTTATTTCCGTTATTCCAATCTCTATTGCTTGTTGGTCTACTACCTACTACAGCGGTATTATCTCTCGAAATACGATCATTATTCGTACTAGGTCGTGTTGTTCTATTTACATCACTTCTATTTGTATCTCTCGAAATTCTATCTGTTCTGTTATTATCAACTCTATTATCGTTTCTTGAAACTTCTGATCGTCCATTATTTGTTTGTACTCTAGTTGTTTCGCGCGAATTCCCTTCGCTTCCTCTCCTATTTCCTCTCTCTTGTGCATTTACTCCCACAGCCATCATTGCTGTAAACGCAACTCCTAAAAGTGTAAATCTAATCTTTCTCATTTTCTATTCTTTTAAATAAATTAAGACATCTAACATATTACTATTTCCGTGCCACAAATCTTCAAATTATCGTTATTAATTCAAGTTTTAAGTAATAATAATTTTAATTCATTAATTATCAATAACTTATATTTACAATTTTGTTTGACAATTTTGTTAATATTTTTATTTCGGACATCAACTGATTTTTCATTATTTTTGCTTCATATAGTATACTAATAATGATTGACGTAAAAAATGCATATATCGCACATATAAGTTTGCAAAAAGTTGGACATAAAGTTCGAGAAGAAGCAAATATATTTGCCGATAAAACACTTGAATATGATGAAAGTAAAGAGGAACAATTGATTCCTTTTTTATTAAATCCGTTCAAAAAATCGCTAGAAATTAATCATTTTACTCATTATACCGAAAAATTAGAGTTTAATGTTTTGTACAATCAATGTGCACAAATGTTTGAAGAACAAGTAGATTTTATCGACTTTTCTCAAGAAGTACTTAGTCATTTGTACGAAAAATCATTACATCCTCAAATAAAAACAGGTGAAGTATTTGTTACTTTATTTGAAAACATGATGTTCGAGGGAATTTCTTGTCGTGGAATTGGTATTTATAAGTTAGAAAATAAAAAGAAATTTTTACGTTTTGATGAATCGAAAGGCTTAGATTATAATATCTGGAAAGGATATAAACTAGAAGGAATTGATAAAGCTTGTATGATTTTGGATGTTCATAAAGAAGAAGGTTTCCGTGTTTTTTCTATAGATGATAAAAACGTTGAATCTGAATATTGGAAGAAAAGCTTTTTAGAAATTGATTTGATAAAAGACAACAATTACCATACAAAAAAGTACATGGAATTGATTACAGATTTTTCAAACGATTTTCTTTTGGATAAAACAGATAAAAAACAACAAGCAGAGTTTATATCTAATTCTATTAACGTATTAAATTCGAATGAATTTGTTACAAATGAAATAATTGAAGATCAAGTCTTAAAACCATTTGAACTAATTGATCAGTTTAAGGATTATAAAAAAGATTATAGTGAAAATAATCGCGTAGAATTTGTTGAATCTTTTGAAGTTTCTGTTCCTACTTTGATGAAAGAAAGTAAGAAAATTAAGAGTGAAATAAAATTGGATACAAAAATTAATATTAAGTTAGATTTGACTAATCCTGACGCTGCCGAAGAATATTTGGAACGTGGCTTTGACGAAGAAAAGAAAATGTTTTATTACAAAGTATTTTTTAATACAGAACAATAACAGGAAAGCCTCAATATTGAGGCTTTTATTTTTGTCTTAAAATACATTGATGATTTAGGATTTCAAAACCTTTATTAATCCAAAAATCATTTGCTAACTGATTTTTAGCCGTAAATTCTAATTCAATATAGGTTTCATCTTTCAAATATTCTAACGCTTTTTTCAAAAGCTTTGAAGCTAAATTCTGATTTCTAAATTTTGAATCAATATACAATGAATCAATCCTTCCTTTCGACTTTATTTCAAAATAATTTGGTCTAATTTGTCTTGAACAAATAATAAATCCAGCCAATTCATTTTCAATTTCTTCAACATAAACATGAACGTTTTGCTCAAAAATAATATCCGAAAAGAATCGTTCAATGTCATTTTGATGTGTAAAATCAATTTGATAAAGCACATTAAATTCTTGATGATGATTCAATAATTTAATCATTAAATCTTTCAATTCTGAAATATCATTTAATGTTGCTTCTCTAATCATAGTATTATTTAAAAATAGTAAAACCCACTTAAACAATTATTTAAATGAGTTTATATAAAGTTATTATTGATCTAATTTTATCTTTTGTTGACTTTGTTGTAATTGATAAAGTTCTATAATATCTTCTATCGGATAATTAAACCAATCGACTTGTTTTTTGATTTTAGAATTCTTGTCTAAATACAAATACGTTGTAAATTTCATCGCTGGAAATTTCATTCCATTATAAGAATATCCAGAAAATTCTCCGTTTGCAATAATCATCGTATCATTTGTGAATATTTCTTTTACATTCAACAATTTATTCCCATCATATTGCATTGTTTGATCATTCCAACGAATAATTTCATCTAACAAATATTGTGGTTTTAGCGTAGATTCTCCAGAATATTGAGCTACATTTTCATACACAACACTATCGTTATAATATGATAACATTTTACTGTAATCCTTTCTAGATGAATAATTTTCAAAAAATCGTTTACCTAATTCATCATTTTTAGACGTTGTAGAATCTGATTGACAACTTATCAAAAAAGTTAAAATTAATACACTTAAAACTTTTGCTATTTTCATTTTTCTGTTACTCTTTTTAAATAATTTTCGCCATTATCGTCTGCCAAACCATCTTCGTTCAGAATCATAATTTCCGAATTATCTGACCAACGTAAAAATTGAAAAGGAAGTTTATTTTTCTTTGTTTCGATTTCCATTAAAGAACCATCATCCTTTTTTACCCATTCACCTCCGTAAGTTTTTCCTTTGTATTCTACATAAAAATCATTGTCGGTAAGCTTCAAAACGACTTTATCACCAAAATATTTTCCTTCGAAAGTACCTTTATAAATTAACGTTTCGTTCGTAAAAACAGAATTTTTTTCTAATGACAAAACATCTTCATGTGATAATCCTTCCGAACCTTTATCTACAACAATATCTTTTTTACAAGAAAATGTAAAAAAGCATATAGAAAGGCTTATAAAGTAAATCGATTTCATTGGAAATCTTATTTTTTTACAAATTGCTCCACATCTTTGCGTGTAACAGGATTTTCGCCTAAAATTAACAAACGTTCTACAACATTTCTTAATTCTCTAATATTTCCTGTCCAGTCAATTTCTTTTAAAGATTCGTAAGCAGATTCATCAAAATCTTTTGGATTTGTTGCAACAGAAACAAAATATTCTACTAATGCAGGAATATCATCTTTACGATCATTAAGACCAGGAACATTGATGATAATTACTGCCAAACGATGGTATAAATCTTCGCGAAAACGACCTTCGCTAATCTCTTTACGTAAATCTTTGTTGGTTGCTGCAATAACACGCACATTAACATCAATCTCTTTCTCAGAACCAACTGGAGAAACTTTACCTTCTTGTAATGCACGCAAAACTTTTGCTTGCGCAGAAAGACTCATATCACCTATTTCATCTAAGAAAATTGTTCCATTATTGGCTAATTCAAATTTACCTTGTTTATCCTTAACCGCTCCTGTAAAAGAACCTTTTACGTGACCAAACAATTCACTTTCAATTAATTCTGCAGGAATCGCCGCACAGTTAACTTCTACTAAAGGCTTGTTGTTACGCTCGCTCTTTTCGTGTAAATGATGAGCTACCAACTCTTTACCAGTTCCGTTTGGACCAAGAATTAAAACACGAGCATCAGTTGCAGCAACTTTATCAATGATTTGCTTCACCTCCAAAATAGCAGGAGCTTCACCAATCATTTCATATTTTTTGGCAACTTTTTTCTTTAATGCTTTATTTTCTTTCTTCAATTCTTTGTTAGAAGACAATAAGGATTTTCGATCTAAAGCATTACGAACTGTCGTTAATAATTTATTTAAATCTGGTGGTTTCGATATAAAATCATACGCACCTTTTTTGATGGCATCTACCGCCAAATCAACATCGCCATGACCAGTAATCATCACCATTGTCAATTCAGGATTATATTGCATTGCCTCAGACAAAACTTCCATTCCATCTTTCAAAGGCATTTTTATATCACTAATGATTAGGTCGTATTCCTTTTCTTTTATTTTTTCTAGACCAACCGCACCGTTTTCAGCTTCATCTACATTCCATTTCGGATTTTCATCCATTAAAATGCTTTTCAGAACGTTACGAATCGCCTGTTCATCTTCTATTAATAAGATATTTGACATCTTTATGATCTTTATTTTAAAAAATTAAATAGATTCAAAGATAATCGAAATTATTCTTTTACGACTATTATAAAAGTAACATATTAGGAAGTTTTTATTTTTTTAGCATTTTCTAAACCTTATTCTTTTATTGAAACCTCTCGCATTTCTATTTTTCTTATTTTACCTGAAACTGTCATTGGAAATTCGGTTACAAATTTTCAATATTTTGGACGTTTTAAATGAACTATAATTTTAACAACTACTTAAAATAATCATTCTTGAAATATTTATTAAATTGTAAAAAAAATAAAAACTATGAGCGCTATAAACCACGATAACTATATTTCAATTTATGATGGAATTGAAGTTGAAGATGCTTTGTTTAATAGAATTTCTGATATTAAGAAAACTTTGACGATTGTTACAGAATTAGATAAATGGAATTATCGTTACGCAGACGAAAAATGGACGATAAAAGAAGTTATACAACATTGTATTGATTGTGAAAGAATTTTCTCTTACAGAGCGCAACATATTGCACGAGAAGATAAGCAATCGCTCAATTTTTTTGATGAAAATGAATATGCAAAAACATCAAATGCAAACAATAGAAAACCTAAAGAGTTGATAAAAGAATGGACAAATTTAATGAAAGCTACTTATTATCAATTTTTAGCGTTTGATGATGAAGTTCTTAATCGAGTTGGAAACATTGGTGATAAAGAATTTTCTGTCGAAAAAATAGGATACGTAATGGCTGGTCATTCTATTCATCATATTAATATTATTAATCAGAGATATTTATAAATAATTATTAAAGCACTTCAAACCGAAGTGCTTTTTTGTTTATTCTATAATCATATTTTACCTTCTGCAACTACCTAAAATAGAGATGTTTTCAAAATAATTTAATTTTTATTAAAATAATTGTGCAACATCTCATAACTTATTGCGTCTATTCTATAGAAACAACAGAAACACAGAGAATCTTGAAAACAGAAAATAACTCTCTTAGCGATAAAGAATTACTGAACCTTTGCGAAAAAGGTGCTGAGATGGGTTATGCACAACTTTATCACAGGTATGCAAAGTCAGTTTTCAACTCGGTTTATAGATTGGTTACAGATCTTTCTGAAGCCGAAGATTTAACACAAGATATTTTTGTTTCGATATTTTCTGACATCAAAAAACTAAAAGAGATTGAGCAGTTGGGCGCATGGTTAACCCGAATAGCAATCAATAAATCAATTTCTCATTTGCGCAAAAAGAAAGTTTATTTTACTGATATAGAAAGTGCAAATGTGATAGATGATGGAGAGCAACAATTGATAGAAAAATATGAATTAGAGGATAAAATAGAAGAAATTCAGAATGCTATCGAAGCTCTACCTGCTGATATTAGAACAATTGTAAATTTATTTCTTTTCGAAAATATTCCGCATGAAGAAATAGCTAATATGCTCGGAATAAGCAACACAACGGTGCGAAGCAAATATCATCGTGCCAAAAAGAAAATAGCGCAAAGCTTACAACAAACTATGTATTATGAATGATCCGTTAAAAAAATATATTGACAACAACCGCGAAGCCTTTGATAATAAAATGCCTTCTGGAGAATTGTGGTCAAAAATACAAGCAAATATTCCGCAAGAAAACAAGATGGAGGAAGCTCCAAAAAGATCAATTACACGTTATTGGTCAATCGCTGCAAGTGCATTGGTTGTTGTGAGTGCTGGTTTATATTTTATGTTAAATCAACCTACAGATGATGTAAAAAACGGAACAATTAATCAAGAAATTGTTCAGCAATCAGTTTTACCAAAAACAAAAGAATTAAAAACAGAAAAAATTGTTCCGACAAAATCTGAAGAAGAAGTTTCTACGCCAAAAATGATTGTTTCTACAAAAAATAATCAAGTAGAGAAAAAAGCTCAAAACAATGTAACAATTGAAGAATCAAACATAAAAGATTCTAAATCTATATTTCTAAATGCGTTGAATGATGAGGAATCTACAAGTAATAGAATTGATGCGATTGCAAAATTGAGCGAATATGAAACTTTAGATCGAAACGATTTGGAATTATTAAAACAAAAAGCTTTGCATGACAATAACACTATTGTGCGACTAAATGCAATTGAAGTTTTAGCGAAAAAAACGCCTAAAGAAACAGTTTCAGAAGAATTAACACAGGTTTTTCTTCAACAAGATGATCCGATGATACAAATGGAATTGATTGCAATTATTGGTAAAATGGACAACAATAAAATGGTTCCTCAATTAACAAAAAAATTACAAGAAATGGTCTTAGATCCACAAACAAAACCATTTGTAAAAGACGAAGCTTACGCAGTATTACTAAAAAAATAATGTTTCACAATAAATACGATTAATTATGATAAAGAAAACAATGTTTATCGCGACGATGTTATTAACGATGTCGCTGAACGCACAAGAACAGCCAGAAAAAACAAACCAAACAACTTCTGTAGAAGACAACGCGACTTACAAATTAGCCGTAAACAAAGGAAAATTACAGATAAATCTTGGTAAAGCAACCATAGAAGGTTATGACGGAAAAGAAATTGTATTTTCTGCTAAAAAAACCAAAGAAAGTACAGACGAACGTGCCAAAGGATTACGTGCTATAAATGCAATGGGATTAACAGACAATACAGGTTTGGGAATAAATGTTGAAGAAAAAAATGGAGTAATAGATGTAAAACAATTGAGCAGAATAAATCCGCCAAATATTAAAATTTTAGTTCCAAGAGGAGTTACAATTGTGTATGAACATCAATCTCAATTTGGAAGTACTGTAACCTTCAAAAATATAGAAAACGAGCTTGAAGCGTCTGTAAGTTACAACAGTATTGTCTTAGAAAACATAACAGGTCCAGCAACAATCAACAGTATTTACGGTAGTATAGATGCACGTTTTAGTCAAAATGTAAAAGGGCCACTTTCTGTTGTTTCTATTTATGGCGCTGTAGACGTTAGTATTCCCAAAAAAGCAAATGCGAATATAAAAGTGACGACTTCTTATGGTGATATTTTGGTTGCACCAGAATTACCTATCAAGATGCAAACCAACTCGGATATGATAAAATATAACGATCAATTATCGGCAACGCTAAACGCTGGTGGTAGCAACTTTAACTTTAGATCAGATTATGGTAAAATTTATTTGAGAGCTTTATGAGAACAACATTAACTTTAGCATTAGGATTGTTTGCAGCAACATTATTTGCACAAACATCTATTCAGAAAAAATACCAGATACAAAAAGGGCAAGAATTAACCTTAAAGTTTGATTATCCTCAACTTGTAAAAATAACAACTTGGGATAAAAATGAAATAGAAATTTCTGGTAAAGTAAATATCAATGATGGAAAAAATGATTCAGATTTCGAAATTACAGAGCAATCTACAAACGGAAATTCAAAATTGATTGAAGGTAAAATTAACAATTACAAAAATTTACCTCAACAAATAGTAGCGTATAAAGGAAAAGAAAAATTTACATTCAAATCTAAAGAAGATTTTAAAGAGTACGAAAAATCGAACAATACAAAGTTTGATATTACAAGTAGTAACGTACAAATTGATATTGTGTTAGAAATAAAAGTTCCGCGCAATATGAAAACGCAAATAGAATCTACTTACGGAACTGTAGAAGTGAAAACTTTTGATGGACCACTTGTTGCAAAATCTACTTACGGAAGCGTAGATGCAACAATAGACGAGAAAAAAATTGGCGAACTAAATGCAGAATGTTTTTACGGAAAGATTTTGACTAATTTAGATTTACCTACAAAACCTATAAAATCTGAGGATTTCCACACCGTAATTACAGCGCACAATGGAAAAGAACCTCGTCAAGAATTTTCATCAAAATACGGAAACGTATATTTGAGAAAATAAGACTTATTCCGAACGAATTTCATCGTTCTTCCCTATTCATTTTTTACGTAAAACTTACCTTATTTACATCGTATTATAAATGTAGATCAGCCCTTGTTTTGCCTTTTTTATAACAAATATTTATAATCAAAGCTTTTCCGATTAAAGAAAAGCTTTGGTTTTATTTTATTGATTTGGAGCTGATAATTCTTCTAATTTTAGATATTGTTCTAAATCTGTTTCCGATTTAGATATCGTTCTAATCATTAATATCGTTAAACCTATTGATAATAATGTAATTGTATAACTACCCAACATATAACCATGATATTCAACCATTTGATCCATCGAAATAAATTGTGTTTTGTTTGCTAATCTGGAAACAATAATATCAATCCAATAAACCGAAAACCAAGCTGTTATAATAGAATAATTATTCAAATTTTGTTTATGTTCTTTATTTATTTTTTGGAGAATAAAATCATATTTCAAATCTATCTCTTTAGCGATTTTTAAAGGTTTAACAAGGTTCATAAAAGGAATTACGAAACCCCAAAAAGCCATACTGTCATTGTTCTCAATATCAATACCAACTCTTCTCAAATTTGCATAAGCTCTTCTAAACCATAAAGTGAAAAATATAATTGTAGCTATAATAGACAGACTAAAAAGAATTGTACTCACATAATAAACCGTTTCTAATGTAGAAATATCTTCTATCTCTAAATCTGCATACTTTTTTAATTCAAAATAATAATAAATACCAATTATTATAGAAATTGCGCATAATAAAAATGCAGCATAAAAACTGTATAAAGCATTATTTTTCCTTTGTTCATTAGGCAAATAATTTTCAAAATTTAATTCATTTTCATTCATATTGTGTTAATTTAATTAGCTTAATTATTTCGGCATCACATTATAAATCGGATCTTCTTCGATATTTATTTCTATCACACTTTTTGCATTATTCAATAAACGAATAGAATCTTGACTAAGATGACGTAATATTACGGTTTTATTTTGTTGTGCATATTTATGTGTTATCAAATTCAATGAGTCAATTGCACTCATATCCACTACTCGACTCTCTTTCAGGTCAATAATAATTTCTTTTGGATCAGAATTAATTTCAAATTTGTCTAAAAAAGTAGATGTAGAACCAAAGAAAAGTGGACCATAAATTTCATATACTTTTCGTCCTTTTTCGTCTATAGATTTTCTTGCACGAATACGTTTCGCATTATCCCACGCAAAAACCAATGCCGACACAATAACACCTACAAAAACCGCCAAAGCCAAATTATGTAAAATAATGGTAATTGCAGCAACCAAAATACTAACAAAAACATCTGATTTGGGCATTTTTGTAATGAGCTTGAAAAATCCCCATTTGAAAGTAGAAATTGCAACCATCATCATAACGCCAACCAAAGCAGCCATAGGAATTTTTTCGATAACTGGCGCTCCAACCAAAATAATCAGTAATATTGCAATTGCACCAATTGCTGGTCCAATTCGCGATCGTGAACCTGCATCAAGATTCACAAATGTTTGTGCAATCATGGCGCAACCTCCCATTCCTCCAAAAAATCCATTTGTAATATTTGCCGCTCCTTGTGCCAAACATTCTTTGTTCGACGATCCTTTTGTTTCGGTAACCTCATCTACCAAAGTCAGTGTTAATAAGGTTTCTATCAATCCGACTGATCCCATAATGATGGAATAAGGAAGAATAATTTTCAAGGTTTCAAGATTAAATGGAACTGACGGAATATGAAAACTTGGCAATTCTCCTTTGATACTCGCAATATCGCCAACAGTTTTTGTATCAATATTAAATCCTAAAACGATTAAAAACACCACTAAAATTGCGACCAAAGAAGATGGAATAAGTTTGGTGATTTTTGGAAAAAAATAGACAACTAAACCTGTTATCAAAGTCAAAATTATCATTGTATAAAATGGCGTACCACTTAACCATGTTGTAATTCCGTTCGCTGTTGATTTGAATTGTTCTATTTGTGACATAAAAATAACGACTGCCAAACCGTTCAGAAATCCATACATCACAGGTTGTGGAATAAGTCGGATAAATCTTCCTAATTTGAAAACGCCAACCAAAATTTGAAAAATACCTGCTAATAGTACAGCTGCAAAAATATATTGTTCGCCATAAGTGGTATTTAAAGCAATTAAAGTAATAACTGTAGCGCCTGCACCACCCGAAACCATGGCTGGTCTACCACCAAAAATTGCTGTTACAATTCCCATGATGAATGCACCGTATAAACCGACCAAAGGCGATAAACCTGCTAAAATTGCAAATGATAACGATTCTGGAATCATAGTCATAGCGACCGTTAATCCAGCAAGAATTTCACTTTTAAAATTAATTTTATTATTGGGACTTAAATAGTCAGAAATCGTCATTGAATGGGATATTTGTTGCAAAATTAAGCAATCTGTTCTAACTAAAAACTAAACTTCCTTTATTCAATTTTTATATTCCCAAATATTCCTGAGAAATTATTAATGAAATAATTTTCTTCGTAAGATGTAATAAAGTTTGGAGATTTCGTTAAGGAACTACTATACAATTCAAAGTTTTTTGCCTGAGAAAATAATAATTTTTTATTTTTCAAATTAAGAACTTGTAAAACTATTTTATAGATACTTTTTCCTTCTTGAGGTAATTTTGCATCAGTTAGACTCTGATATATTGCAGTTTGAATAAATGGATCTACTTTTAATTCTACTATAAATGCGTAATCATAGGAATTATTATGATTTATAAAATTAATAAATTCATTCGTTTTGTAATATTCGTCGTAAAATTCTAATGAATTAACAATCGTATTCTCATCATGAAATAATCCATTTACAGATTGCTCAATTTTTTGATGAAGATTATCTGATCCTTCTGGAAAATTATTTTTTATAATAACATATTTTTTTTGTTCCTCTAAATTAAGTTGAACAATATTATTTTCGCTTTCTGTACCATATTTTTCAAGACGATTTACATTATACGAATTACAAGATGCGAAAATAATTATTAAAAGTAAAAAGCTATATTTCATAAACATAAATATAGCTTTTTTTTACAAAATCTATTACAGTTTATCTTTCAGAAATTTACCTGTGTAAGATTCTTTATTTTTAACAATATCTTCTGGCGTTCCTTCTGCAACCAAGTAACCTCCTTTTTTTCCTCCTTCGGGACCAAGATCAATTACCCAATCTGCTACTTTTATAATATCCAAATTATGTTCTATCACAAAAACAGAATGTCCCAAATCTATCAATGCGCGTAAGGCTTTAATTAATTTCTGAATATCATGAAAATGTAGACCAGTAGAAGGTTCATCAAAAATAAACAACGTTTTGTTTTTCGTTTCTCCTTTCGTCAAAAAGAAAGCTAATTTGATACGTTGTGCCTCTCCACCAGACAATGTATTAGAGGATTGACCTAATTTCACGTAACCCAAACCAACATCTTGCAAAGGTTTTAATTTTTCTACAATTTTGGTTTGATTATGCGTTGCAAAAAAGTCTATTGCATCATCAATCGTAAGATTTAAAATATCAGAAATTGATTTCCCTTCGAATTTTACTTCTAAAATTTCTTTCTTGAAACGTTCGCCATGACAGTCTTCACAAACCAAATCGACATCTGCCATAAATTGCATCTCAATAGTAATTGTTCCCTCTCCTTTACACGTATCACAACGTCCACCATCTACGTTAAACGAAAAATGTTTTGGCTGAAATCCCATTACTTTACTCGCTTTTTGATTGGCAAATAAATTTCGGATATCGTCATACGCTTTCACATACGTCACAGGATTTGAACGAGAAGATTTCCCAATCGGATTTTGATCGATTAATTCTATTCCTTCTAACTGCTGAATATCACCAACCAAATCATCAAAATCACCAATTTTATTTCCAAAAATCTCAAAATTACGTTGAATTGCAGGCGTTAAAATATCTTTCATTAACGTTGATTTTCCCGAACCCGAAACTCCCGTAATTACAGTTAATTCGTTCAAAGGAAATTTAACATCAATATTTTTTAAATTATTTTCTCGTGCTCCAATTATTTTTAGATAATTAGATGATTTTAAACGTTTTTTAGGAACTTCAATTTCCATCTTTCCGTTCAGATATTTTGCTGTCAACGTATCCGCTTTCATCAATTCGTCGTACGTACCTTCAAAAACTACATTACCTCCATTTGTACCAGCTTCTGGTCCAATATCAATAATATAATCCGCAGCTTTCATAATATCTTCATCATGTTCTACCACAATTACTGTATTGCCTAAATCTCGTAAACGATGCAAAATTGTGATAAATTTTTCTGTATCACGCGAATGTAAACCAATCGAAGGTTCATCTAAAACATACATAGAACCAACCAAACTACTTCCTAATGAAGTTGCTAAATTGATACGTTGTGATTCTCCACCAGAAAGTGTATTTGAAGCACGATTTAAACTTAAATATTCTAAACCAACATCTAACAAAAATGTTAATCGAGAATTGATTTCATATATAATTCGACCCGCAATTTGTTGATCGTATTCGTTGAATTTTATATTCGAAAAGAAATCATTCAGTTCATTAAGAGGTAAATCGACCAAATCATTAATCGATTTATCCGAAATTTTAACATAATTGGTCTCTTTTCGTAAACGTTTTCCTTTACACGTTGGGCAAATTGTTTTGCCACGATAACGAGAAAGCATGACACGAAATTGAATTTTATAGGTATTTTCTTCTACCATTTTGAAAAAACCATCCAAACCTTCCCAATCGTTATCACCACGCCATAAATAATCTTTTTGTTCTTCCGATAATTCAAAATATGGTTTATGAATAGGAAAATCTACTTTCTGAGAAAGTTTGATAAAATGATTTTTCCATTCGCTCATTTTCTCTCCTTTCCAAGCTACAACAGCGTCTTCGTAGATAGAAAGTGATTTATTAGGAACAACAAGATTTTCTTCAACTCCAATTACTTTTCCGTAACCTTCACAAGTTGGACATGCTCCATACGGATTATTGAAACTGAAAAAATGAATAGTTGGCTCATTAAAAATCAAGCCATTTGCTTCAAATTTATTTGAAAAATATTTGATTGAATTATCTTCTGTATTGACAAGTGAAATATCTCCTTTTCCTTCGAAAAAAGCAGTCTCAATAGAATCTGCCAAACGATGATAAAACGATTCTTCATCTTCGGAAGGAATTGCAATACGGTCTATAATAAGATGAACATCATTTTCTGGTTGAGGCTCGAAATTAAACGAAATTAGATCTTCTATCTTCACTTGATTTCCATCAACACTAAGTCTTGTAAACCCTTGTTGTTGAAGAATATTAAGATGTTCTGAAAACGTACGTTCTTCTGGAATAATTAATTTTATTTGTAAGATAAATTTAGTATCCGCAGCAAAGGTTTTTAGATAATCTATCGCATCTGTAACCGAGTCTTTTTGCACTAATTCACCCGTAATTGGTGAATAAGTTTTCCCAATACGTGCGTATAACAACTTTAAATAATCGTAAATTTCTGTTGTTGTACCAACCGTAGAACGCGGATTTGTAGAGTTCACCTTTTGCTGAATGGCAATAGCAGGCGCAATTCCTTTGATATAATCGACTTGTGGTTTGTCTAATTTTCCTAAAAACTGACGTGCATACGACGATAAACTTTCTACATAACGACGCTGCCCTTCGGCATACAACGTATCGAAAGCCAAAGTAGATTTTCCAGAACCAGACATCCCAGTAATTACCACCAATTTATTTTTCGGAATGGCTAAATCAATGTTTTTTAAGTTGTGCAATTTTGCACCTTTTATCAGAATAAATTCTTTTGGATCAAGTTGATTGATATCTTTTTTCATCGGATAACAAAGGTAAGTTTTTTTGTGAAATATAAATTTCTTGAATTTTAAATAATTTATAAAAATCACATCTAAATTTTACTACTTTTGAACAAATCATATCATCTTAATAATCAATCTATAAAATGAAATTTCAACACAGAATTCTTTCCTTATTTGCATTTATTTTCACAATTCAAATCAGTTTTTCTCAGACAAAACAAAATTATCAATCTACAATTGATTCTATCATTTCACAAAATGAACCAAGACCTTTTAATGGCGTTATTTTGATTACAAAAAATGGTAAAACTATTTATAAAAAAGCACATGGATTTTCTAATTTTGAGACTAAAACTCCTCTGAAATTGGATGATAGATTCGAAATTATGTCTAATACAAAGCAAATGACAAGTGTTTTGGTTTTGAAGGAAGTTGAAAAAGGTAAAATAGATTTGCAGTCTTCAATCAAAAAATATCTTCCAAATTTGACGCAATCATGGGCAGATTCTGTAACTGTTCATCAATTATTGAATCATACTCATGGAATTATTGATACAGAAAAACCTCTTCTTTTTCGTCCTGGAACAGATTTTAAATATGGTAATTTATCCTCTATTTTATTAGGAAAAATTGTAGAAAATGTAACGCATAAAACTTATCGGGAAGTTGCAACAGCTCTTTTCAAATCTCTTGGAATGAAAAATACGAGTTTGTATGAAGAAAACAATAATCCTAAATTAGTAAAAGGTTATATCAACAATGAAAATCAATTTTCTTTACCAAAAAATGGCATGATTACGGAAGAAAATTTGCCAGCAGATGGAGTTATAACGACTGTTGAAGATTTAGTAATTTGGAATAATAAACTTCACAAAGGCAAAATATTATCTCAAAAAATGTATGATTTGATGACAAAAAGCTCTGTTTTATCACAACATAATGTTTTTGGAAAAGAGAAACAAGGTTATGGATACAACATTAGAAATGTGTCTGAATTTAATGTGAATTATTTAGGACATACTGGTTTGGGAGACGGTTTTGCTTCACTGAATGTTTATATTCCGAAAAGTGATGTAAGCATCATTATCTTTGAAAATCAGATGAATGAAAATCCTGATTTGTATTATTACTATGAAACTTTTATCAAAAATAGTGTCTTGAAAATTGATTTGGTTAAATAAAAACTCTTAGAAATAAAAATAACATTATCGCTCTTATAAGGAAACTAAAAGCGATAATGTTGTATGAAAATATAATTTTAATATGGATGTAATACTGTTGTTGTCATCGTAGTATTAGCCATAGCTTGGTTTAGTTTACCTGTATCTGTAGGAACACCAATTCCTAAATTAACCAAAGAATTTCCAGTTCCTAAATTTCTATTTCTACATGCTGCTTGTACTTCATAACTACCTTGTTCTAGTTTATCTAATGTAACATTTAGATTAAAAATTTTATATGAACCTCTCAATCCTTTTACAACATCAGAACGAACAGCTTTTAATTTGTATGCTTCAGTTCCTTTTTTAAGGAAAATACCACATGCAAAACTTGCCGAATAATTACTTGTACCATTTGCTCTATTTATTTGAACCGTTGTTTGTAGACTTAATGTAACTTTACTAGAATTTGTATTGTCTGTAACAACAAAGTTATCTTTATTTTTTGTTAAAAACATCCAATCTGATTCATTAGAATCCAGAGTATAAGCCCCTGTACCACCACTCGCTGTAAATAAAATTCCTACATCGTCTTTTGTTGTATTCAAATAATATAATGATAAACTACCTGTACCATTGGCTATTTGGTAAGTCTTCCAATTATTACTTGCATCAGTATCTGCTTTAATTTGTAACAATTGATCTTTTGTCCCAACTTGACCTTCAGCTATATCTGTTCCACCTGTTTTTAGTTCTTTTCTTAAATTAAGATCACCATTAATATCTAATATTTTTGTTGGATTTTTAGTGTTAATTCCTACTTGAGATTTTACAAATGTAGTGGTAGAGATTATAACGAATATATATATAATTAACTTCATGATTAATTAACAATTGAATTAAAATTTTGAGGAATTTCGTAAACATCTACTTTTAGAGAAGATTGAGCCATAAACTCGTTTATGTTAGCAATATTATCATCTGCTTTTTTACCAATACCTAAAGAACGAGTTCCTGTAGTATATCTTGCACAGGCTACTTTTACTGTATGCTCAGCTACTGTTAAATTAGTAGCTCCTCCAATCTGTGTATGTGTAAGAAAAGTACTTCCTCCAGTAGTACTATTAAATAATGTATTAATCCGAACACTTTTTAATAAATCATCAACAAAAATACCACAAGCATATTTTATATCTTCTCCATTGCTTGTTGAGTTATTTTGCTGAACAACTGTCTCAAACTGAAAATAAACTTTACTTGATGTACTATTTACCGTAAAGTTTTTTGACAAACCCGCAATTTCAAAAAAACCTCTTGTTTTTAAAGTTTCTAAAGATGTACCTTCCACCAAATCAGTTGATAAATTTGAAGTAACAGCTTGTCCAGATGTTATCCTTAATCCTGTTTGATCTGAGAATGAATCGTTAAAAATCAAATAAAACTTATTTGGCTCATATATCGGAATTCGCAAAGTTTTCCACGTTGGCGCAAGACCTTCTCCTTGAGAAACCAATACCTGCTCTGATAAACCTTGTGATTCTTTGTTATCATTATTTAAAAATAATCGTTTTCTCAAACCTAAATCTCCATTAATATCTAGACTAGCTTGTGGGCTTTTTGTATCTATACCTACTTGCGAAAATGCATTAATAGAAAGACTTCCTACTATAATTAATAAAAAAAACTTCATCATTATTGTGATTTAAAAGTTACTAATTCTGCTAAATCAATTTTCATAAAAGATTTTAGCGCAAAACTATTCGAATTTGTAGAACCTGCTGTATTTGTACCTATAGAAAATGTGTGACCTGCTCCTTCTATTCTACGACAAGCTACCTCTACTGTATAAGTTCCTTTCTTTACATTTTCTTCTGTATAATTTAATGTATAGATATATTGAATAGGTGTATTAACAGTAAGTGTTGTAATTTTATCTGGTCTTAGAGCAACTAATGAATTATCTTTAAAAATACCACAAAGAAATTTTAGATCTCCTATAGTTGTTCCAGTTGGAGTATTGGCTTCTATACCTGCTTGTAATTGATAAGTTATTTTATTTTCGTCAGATTTAATCTCCATACTTGTTTTTAGACCAGCTATTTTAGCCCAACTTGTTGTGTATGCTTCGCCGATATTACTTAACGCAACACCATCAGCAGTTGTTAAAGTTCTAATTCCAATAGCATCGTCAGCAACATACGTATTAATCAATTTATATTGACCAGTCTCCATAAACGGAACGTTTACATATTTCCAAGTAGGTGAATTACCAACTCCTTGCGATACCAAAACTTGATCCTTTTGTCCTGCATTTCCTTTTACCTGATCAGTTCCTCCTACTCTAAGTGAACCTCTCAAAACTACTTCTCCATTAACGTCAAGTTTACTAATTGGCTTAGAAGTATTAATACCTACCTGAGCAAAACTTAAACTACAAGTTACTAAGAATAGTAAATGTAAATTCTTCATATATCTCTTCATTTATTGGTTATTCTTTTATAGATTATTGTTTAAAAAAATAATAAATTTTGTAGGTAATTTATGAGAGTTACTTTTTAATAAAAAGCAATAACGTATAAGAAATCAATTATAATAAAAAGATAAACACAATATTAGATATATGCACAATCTGTTTATTTATAATTGTTTAGATGACTTATATGGGACAAATTTATAATTGTTTTTTATAAAACAATAAATGATAAAACTTGGCTGATTAACAAAACATAACCTTGTTTTGTCCTTTATTCAAAAAATCACGAATTAATTTATGAATATTTATACATTCGTGGCTGGGGTGTAGTCGAGCGATAGTTTCAGGCCGGCGGGGAGCTGGTGTTGT
>NZ_JAVXKG010000007.1:0-2558 GCF_036647415.1 Algoriella sp. | reverse complement strand
TCATATTATGTAAACTATCAATATTTTCACGACTGATGTAAACTGATAAAAATCATCAATAAATTGAAATCTTAACGTAATTCTAATGTACTTCTAATCTTTAAACTCACGAAAAGAGACTTATATGATAAATATAGCATATATCAATAGACGTAATTAAACAAAAAAATTGTTATAATAAACCATTATTTACAATTTAAATAAAACAACAACTTTTGATAAATAAAAAATAACAATTGTACAATATTGATAAGATGATTTAACTTTACAAAAATTTAGCGCCATGACGTTAGCAGATTTAAAACAAAACTTCTACAACAATTTACAAACACTATACAATCAAGACGAAATAGACACCATATTTCTTATTTATTTAGAAGATAAGTTTGATTTAAACTATTTACCTACTCAAAATTTTGACTTTGAAACAGAAGCAAAAAAAGATTTGACTGCTCTAAAAACAGGAAAACCAATACAACATATCACAAAAAAAGCTTTTTTCTACGATAATTTCTTTTTTGTGAACGAAAACACGCTGATTCCTCGTCCTGAAACTGAGGAATTAATAGAATTAATACGAAATGATTTCCCAAAAGATAAAGAACTTAATATTATAGATTTAGGCACAGGAACTGGTTGTATACCAATTACTTTATCCAAGTTATTTCCAAATTCTAAAGTTTCGGCAATCGATATTTCAGAAAAAGCATTAGAAGTTGCACAACTTAATGCAAAAAATCTTACTGAAACAATTAATTTTATACAACAAGATTTATTAGTGGATTTTGATTTGGATCAAAAATTTGATATTATTATTTCTAATCCTCCATATATCAGAAATTTAGAAAAAGATGAAATGCACCAAAATGTATTGCAATTTGAACCACATTTGGCGCTCTTTGTAGAAGATAATAATGCGTTGATTTTTTATGAACGAATTATTTCTTTTGCCAAAAAAAATCTTTCAGAAAATGGCTCTGTTTATTGTGAAATTAATCAATATTTACCCGAAGAAACTAAATTATTATTCGAAAAAGTATTTAATAAAGTTGAGCTAATAAAAGATATTTCTGGAAATTATCGTATGTTAAAATCAAGTGAGATAAAATAAATCAAACCAAAAATTCGTTACTACTTTATAATAAAACAACTATAATTTTATATCTATTAAAAAAATTGGTATCAAAATTGTAATTAACCAAACAATATTAAAACAATTAAAAAACGAACTATGAAAAAATTATTTGTATTAGTGGCAGTTGCATCATTATCATTCGCAACTTCTTGTAAACAAGAAACTGCAAAAACAACTGAAACTAATGTAACTGTAGATTCTTTAGCTAACGATTCTACTGCAATCGTAACAGAAACTACAACAACTGTATTATCTGAGACTGATGCGAAAGCAAAATTAGATCAAGCTAAAGTTGAGTTAGACGCTGCAAAAGCAAAAGGTGATAAAGTTGCTACAGAAGCTGCACAAAAAGCCTATGACGATGCAAACACTGCTTGGACTAGTGCAAAAGCCGCTGTAACTGGTGCTGCACAAGATGTAAAAGATGGTGTAAACAATGCTGCTGAAAAAGTTGACGAAAAAGCAACTAAAGCAAAAGAAGACATCAAAGATGCTGCGAAAGACGTTGCAAAAGATGCAAAAGAAGTTGGTGCAAAAGCAAAACAAGATGTGAAAGAAGCTGGCGCAAAAGCAAAAGAAGGATATAACAACACGTTAGATAAATTAAAAGCTAACTAATTATTTTATAATTATTGCTAACTTAGCCTTGAGAAATCTCAAGGCTATTTTTTTATGTTAAATTTCAGAAAAGCAACAAAACAAGACGCTTCATCAGTTGCAAAATTAATGATGTTGGCGATGGATAAAATCGTTTTTGATTTTATTGGAGAAAAAAATGATGAAAAAGGAACTCTATTTTTAGAAAATCTTATTCAGCAAGAAAACAACCAATACAGTTATCAGAATACAATTGTTGTAGAATATGACAATCAAATTGCTGGCTGTACAACTTTTTATGATGGAGGAAAATTGGAGGAATTAAGAAAACCTGTTTTAGAAATTTTAAAATCGAATTACAATCAAATTATAAATCCACAAGATGAAACCCAAGCTGGTGAAATTTATATCGATACAATTGCTGTTTCACCAGATTTTCAAGGAAAAGGAATTGGGTCTAAAATTTTAGATTATTTGATTGAAGAAATTGCAATTAAGCAAAATAACGTATTAGGATTATTGGTTGATTTTGAGAATCCAAATGCAAAAAAACTATATGAAAAGAAAGGTTTTACAGTTGTTGGTGAAAAAATGCTAATGAATGAAAATCATGAACACATGCAATATCATCCATAAAAATAATTTTCAATAATCTGAATATTAATTAATCAATATTCAGATTATTGAAAAAAAATAATATTAGATTATAGTATTCCAAGCAATTCTACTTCAAAAATCATAGTTGATTTTGGTCCTAATTCTTTCGAAATTTCACGGTCCTTGTATCCTAATTCTGGTTTTACAACAAACCTAAACTTACTTCCAA
>NZ_JAVXKG010000006.1:59893-114768 GCF_036647415.1 Algoriella sp. | reverse complement strand
CCCACGACCTGCTGATTACAAATCAGCTGCTCTGGCCAACTGAGCTACATCGGCATTTTTTAAAAAAAATATTACTTTTTAAAAGAACAATCCGTTAATTCTGTATGTTTAACGGATTGCAAATTTACGTTGTTTTTTGAATTAACCAAATTTTTATACTTTTTTTTTAGTCAATTCAATAAAATTTTATCTTTCGCTAACTTTTTCTTTTTTTCTAATGATTAGTTTTTTTAATGTATCTACTGCTAAATCAATGCATTCCTCGAATGATTGACCTGTTTTACTTACTACAATATCATCTCCAGGAACTTCTAACTTAATATCCACTGTTTTGTTACTTTTCTCAGATGTATTTTCAAGTTTTAGAAATACTTGTGCAGAGATTATTTTATCAGATAATGTTTCTAATTTCTCTAATTTTTTTCCTAAATACTCCTCTAAACCTGGTTTAGTGTTGAAGTTTACTGCTTGAACATTAATTGTCATAGTTAATCTTTTTTGTTCTCACGTGGGTGAGCTTTGTTAAACACTTTTTTTAGATTCTCTATACTTCCATGTGTATAAACTTGAGTTGACGACAAACTTGAATGCCCTAAAATATCTTTAACCGCATTCAGATCTGCTCCAGAGTCTAACATATGGGTTGCAAAAGAATGCCTCAACATATGAGGACTTTTTTTATGCTTTACACTTATAAGACTAAGATAATATTTTACTTTGGAATAAACAAGATTATCATACAATGGTTTTCCTTTTTCTGTCACAAAAATATTAACACAATTTAGTTCAATTTCTTTATCTCGTATTTCTTTATACGCAGCAATATCTTCTAATAAAAAGGTTGAAACGGGTATAAAGCGTTCTTTATTTCTTTTACCTAGAACTTTTATTGACAGTAGATTAGGATCTATATCATTTTCTTTTAGATTGATTAATTCTGCACGACGAATACCGGTTTGATACATCAGATCGATCATCAAACGGTCGCGTACGCCTTCAAATGTTTTTGGAAAATATTCTTCATTTGTTAACAAATCATTAAGTTCTGCTTCCGTAAATGGTATTAGAACTTGTTTATTTTGTTTCAAAGAATGGATTTGTTCGATTGGATTTACGGTGAGTTGTCTTTCTTTTATTAAATATCTATAAAAGCTTCGAAGTGCACTTAATTTACGATTTACTGTTTTTTCGGATTTCTCCAGCTCAGTTAAATACATAATGAATGCACGAATGTGATTTTTAGATGCAAGATGAATTTCTGTTGTGTTTTCTTCTTGTTGGTAAAAATTAATAAAATCTTCTAAATCACGTTTATAACTTGTTACCGTTAGCGCAGAATAGTTTTTCTCGAGTGCTAAATAATCTAAAAATTGATGTGTAAAATCCATAAAAAAAACCTATTTATCAAAGTTACAACTTTAATAAATAGGTCAACAGAAATTAATTCTTTATATTGTCTAAAACGGTAGACTAAGCTTCTTCTTGAACTGTTAAAGACAATTTGTAGATTGCTCTACTCATTTTTTGTCTTTTAGTAACTGAAGGCTTAATGAACTGCTGACGCGCTCTTAACTGACGTACAACACCTGTTTTATCAAATTTTCTTTTGTATTTTTTTAGAGCTCTTTCGATTGACTCTCCGTCCTTTACTGGTATAATCAACATAATTTTATCTATTTCTTTTTAAGATGGCAAATATACAACTCTTTAGTTATTAAACAAATCCTTTTATATTAATCTTTCAAAATATTTCTTCCGATTACTAATTTTTGAATCTCAGTTGTACCTTCCCCGATTGTACATAATTTAGAATCTCTGTAGAATTTTTCTACTGGAAAATCTTTTGTATATCCGTATCCACCAAATATTTGAACCGCATCATTCGATATTTTTACACACGCTTCAGAGGCATAATATTTTGCCATTGCACCCTCTGTAGACATTGGTTTTTTATTATTTTTTAAATACGATGCTTTGCGAATTAATAATTCTGAAGCCTCAATTTCTGTTACCATTTCTGCTAACTTAAAGTTTATAGCTTGGAAATTTGCAATTGCAGTACCAAATTGATGACGTTCTTGTGCGTATTTTAATGCCGCTTTATATGCTCCTTTTGCAATTCCTAAACTTAGTGCTGCAATTGAGATACGACCACCATCTAATACTTTTAGCGCTTGTTTGAAACCGTCTCCTACGTTTCCTAAACGATTTGCGTCTGAAATACGTACATTATCAAAAATTAATTCTGCTGTTTCTGAAGCACGCATTCCTAATTTATTTTCTTTTTTACCTGATGTAAAACCTGGTGTACCTTTTTCTATTACAAAAGCAGTTGTGTTATTTTTTGCTCCTTTTTCTCCTGTACGTGTCATAATTACAGCAACATCACCAGAGATAGCATGTGTAATAAAGTTTTTTGCTCCATTTATCACCCATTCGTCACCATCTTTTACAGCTGTAGTTGACATTCCTCCGGCATCAGATCCTGTATTGTGTTCTGTTAATCCCCAAGCACCAATCCATTCTGCTGTTGCTAATTTTGGTAACCAACGTTGTTTTTGTTCTTCAGTTCCAAACTCTAAAATATGATTTGTACAAAGTGAATTATGCGCTGCGACTGATAAACCGATAGAAGGATCTACTTGAGAAATTTCGTCTACAATCGTCACATACTCTTCATAAGACAATCCGCTACCACCATATTGTTCTGGAACTAAGACACCCATGAATCCCATTTTTCCTAATTCTTTAAATACTTCTACAGGAAAAGTTTGGGCTTCGTCCCACTCCATTATATTTGGTTGAATGTATTGCTTTGCAAAATCTTGTGCAGATTGTGCGATCAATGTTAAGTTTTCGTTTTCTAAGAAATTCATTTTTTTGAGTTTAATTCTGATTTTTGTCAAAAATAATAAAAATATAGTCTTCTATGATTATTAAATTAATTATCTTATTTTTATTGATTAAGAATTACTGACTATCAGCGTGTTTAAGGTATAAAAGTTTCATAAAACACCAAATGTTTTTTCTCATTTCGATGTATGATTTTCGACATTTTAATTCGGATAAAACTATCCTAGTTTTGCATTAGAAAAAGATAAAACAAGTACTATGAAAAAAGGATTATTAGTGTTGAGCGGATTATTACTATCTACTTTATCATTTGGACAAGAGGCTGGTGAATTACATATGCGCGTTAGAGCAACTGGTGTTGTACCAATGGAAAATGCGACTATTGAAACGATTGGAGGAAATGTTAACCTTACAAATAACTTAATTCCTGAAGTAGATTTTACTTATTATTTTACAAAAAATATAGCTGCCGAATTAATTTTAGGAACTTCGAAACATGAAGTTGTTGCTGTAAATACAGCTTTAGGTAATTTAGATTTGGGACGTGTTATGTTATTACCTCCTACGCTAAATCTTCAATATCATTTCTACCCAACCAAAAACTTAAAACCATATATTGGTGCTGGACTTAATTATACTATTTTTTACGATGAAGGTCAAGGAAAAGGACGTAATGCTGCTATAACTAATGTTGATTATGATAACAATTTAGGTTACTCTTTTCAATTAGGATTTGATTACAAAATCAACGATAAATTATATTGGAATGTCGATGTAAAAAAAGTTTACTTGAATACAGATGTTGAAGTTGGTGCAGCTTTACCTGCTGGACAAGTTTATGTACCTGCTGATGTAGATCTTAATCCATGGTTGATTAGTACTGGTATCGGTTTCAAATTATTTTAATACCAACTCACTTATATAGTTTCTTTAATTTTTGAAATTAAAGAAAAACAAAAAAGAGAAGCAAAATACTTCTCTTTTTTTATTCCCCTACTTTTCTATCTTCTATCTGATGATCTCGATAATATTTTCTAACCGAAACAAAAGTTGGTTCTATATGCACCAAAACATCTTGTACTTGTGGCATTTTCTCTTTAATTTCATCTTTCAAATGATGGCTAATTTCATGACCTTCTACAACAGATATATTTCCATCGACAATCATATGTAAATCTACAAAATAATACATTCCACTTTTGCGAACATTACATTTTTCAGTTGCAATAACGCCCGAAACGTTCAACGAAATCTTTCTAATTTCTTCTACTTCTTCTTCATACAATTGCTCATCCATAATCTCTCCTAAAGCAGGACGAAGAATTTTATACGCATTGTAAAAAATAACTCCCGAAGCAAAAAGCGCCGCAACATCGTCTGCCGCTTCCCAACCTGGTCCCATTACCAACGAAATCGAAATCCCAATAAAAGCCATTAACGATGTAATTGCATCTGAACGATGATGCCAAGCATCTGCTTTTAGAGAAGAACTATTGGTTTCTATACTTTTTCGCATTACATACTGAAAGGATAATTCTTTGAATAAAATAATTCCTCCTAAAACCAATAATGTAAAAGGTGCGGGCTGATGATGTGGTGTAATAATATTATTGACACTTTCTTTTGCAATAATAATTGCTGAAACAATTAAGAAAGTTACGACCAAGAATGTGATCAGAGCTTCTGCTTTTCCGTGTCCATACGGATGATTTTCATCTGCTGGACGTGCAGAATATTTAAGTCCAAAAAACACAAATATAGATGAAAATACATCTGCCGAAGATTCTATAGCATCCGCAATAAGTGCATAAGAGTTACCGAAATATCCAGCCAAAAACTTGATAATAGCCAAAGAAGCATTCCCGAAAATACTAAATATTGAAGCTTTTATAGCTTTCTCCGAATTGTCATTCATACCAAAAAAAATAAGCCCTACAAATGTAAGGCTTATTCTATTTTATATCTCGAAAAAAAAATTATTTTGCCAAGAATGGGTATTTATAATCTGTTGGAGAAACTAATGTTTCTTTGATTGTTTGAACTGAAGTCCAACGTAACAAGTTCATTGCAGAACCTGCTTTATCATTAGTTCCTGATGCACGAGCACCTCCAAATGGTTGTTGACCTACAACTGCACCTGTTGGTTTATCGTTAATATAGAAGTTTCCACAAGCATTTTTCAATGCTTTAGCAGCAATATCTACAGCAGCACGATCTTTAGAGAAAATAGATCCTGTTAATGCATAAATAGAAGTTTCGTCAACTAATTTTAATGTTTCTTCGAATTCATTTTCATCATAAACATAAACAGATAATACAGGTCCGAAGATCTCATCTACCATAGATTCATATTTAGGATTTGTTGCTTTAATAACTGTTGGTTGAACAAAATATCCGATAGAATCGTCATACGTACCACCAATTACAACTTCTGCTTCTGAAGATGCTTTTGCTCTATCAATATATCCTTTTGATTTTTCGAAAGAATTTTTATCAATAACAGCAGTCATAAAGTTTGAGAATTCTTCTGGTGTACCAACTGTGATTGTTGCAACCATTTCTTTCATTTGTTTTTCAACTTCTGGCCATAAGTTTGATGGAACATAAGCTCTTGAAGCCGCAGAACATTTTTGACCTTGATACTCGAAAGAACCACGAACTAATGCTACCGCTACTTCTGTTGGACAAGATGATTTATGTACCATTACAAAATCTTTTCCTCCTGTTTCACCAACAATTCTTGGATAAGTTCTGTAATTATTAATATTATCTCCAATTTGTTTCCATAATGTATTGAAAACGCGTGTTGATCCTGTGAAATGTAAACCTGCAAAATCTCTGTGTTCTAAAACAGTTTTTGCTGTTTCTGCACCATCAGTTAAAATTAAGTTGATAACACCATCTGGTAAACCTGCTTTTTTGAAAACTTCCATTGTAATTTTCGCAGCTAAAGTTTGTTTGTCAGATGGTTTCCATACAACAACATTCCCCATTAAAGCCATACAAGATGGTAAATTACCTGCAATTGCAGTAAAATTGAATGGTGTAATTGCGAATGTAAATCCTTCTAACGGACGATAATCTACGCGATTCCAAATTCCTGGAGAAGAAATTGGTTGATCTGCATAAATCTCTGTCATATATTGTACGTTGAAACGTAAAAAATCTATCAACTCACAAGCCGAATCAATTTCTGCTTGCATTGCATTTTTAGATTGACCAATCATTGTTGCAGCATTTATCTTAGCGCGGTAAGGACCTGCTAATAAATCTGCAGCTTTCAAGAAAATAGCAGCTCTATCTTCCCAAGCCATTGCAACCCAAGCATCTTTTGCAGCCAAAGCTGTATCAATTGCTTTTATAACATCTGCTTGTGTACCTTCGTGGAAATAACCAACTACTTTTTGATGATCATGTGGTGGACGAATTTCTTTTTTGTTTCCGCTAAAGATTTCTTCAGAACCAATGTACTGAGGAACTTCTGTTATCTCATTGTACATTTTTTTGTAAGCGTCTAATAATTGTGCTCTCTCTGGCGTACCAGGAGCGTATGATTTTACCTCTTCGTTAATAGCTTGAGGAATTTGAGCAAATGATTTTGACATTTTATTATTTTGTTTGTTTATACTTTTTCAAAGTTCAAATTTAAGAAAAATAAATGAAAATGATTTAAATTGAATCATTAACTATATGTCATCAAACTCTTTTTAAATGATTTAACAAAAAACTATTCTAAGTTTTCTAAATTATCGTCCGATTTTTTAGTTTTGCTTTTAGATTGAAGTACTTGTTGCTCAATATTCTCTAAATATTGAATCTGCATTTCTTGAATTTCTAATAGTTTTTTATTTTGATGAACTAATAAATGATCAATTTTTTCGCTCAATAATTTAATTTCTAATTCAGCTTTCAAATTAATTTTATAATCATGTTCTGCACGTTCACGGTCTTTATCTTCTTGTCTATTTTGACTCATCATAATAATTGGTGCTTGTATTGCCGCCAAACATGACAAAATCAAATTAAGTAAAATAAACGGATACGGATCAAATCCTTTGTTATGTAACATCCAAAAATTAAGAAACATCCAAATCAATAAAAATGTAAAAAAAATAATGATAAATGTCCAACTTCCACCAAAAGTTGCCACTTTATCAGCTATTCTTTGCCCCAAAGTAGAGTCTTTTTCTACTTCATCTTTTATATTTTCTGACAAAATAGAATTATCACGAATTGCTTCCATAACATCTTGATCTAATTTTTCCATTTCTCCTTTTTCCTGCGAAATCAGATTTGCAAAAAATAATCTTCTATATTTATTTAATTCTTTGATAGAAATATAATCTTCTATCTTGAAATTAGGAAAATCTACATTGATTAAGTCAAAGATTTCTTTCTGTAAATCTTTTCCTTGAACAGTTTCATATTTTTTAAATTCTTGGTTCGTTATAAAACATTTCATACATGATTCATTTTCTTAAATATATAAAAAAAGCTTCCATGTGGAAGCTTAAAATTTTAATAGTTATTTGTATAATAATCAAAATACTTACAATTTGATTTCGTTTCTTGATAAGATTTTGTATCCGAATATTGTTTCAATTCTTTGAAATAACTACGATAATTCACTACTTTATAACTCAATATTTTTGCTTCATTATCATATTCATTTTCGAATAATTTTCTCAAAGTCGCATCTTTAGAATTATAAAAACGTCCTTGTTCATCTTTAGATAAAGCAAACAAAATTTGCGCTTTCATCTCTCTATTTGTCGTAGAACTGAATGCTTTTTTCAAATAATTTTCTGATGGTGTAAAATTATCCGTGTAATTTCCACCCCAACCAAAACTTTTGTAGAAAAAATTGTTTGTTGCCTGATATTCATCACCATAATTATTGTATTTCGGTCCGTTACTATTATTTGTGTCAAATGTTAACAAATAACGATAATAGCCTAAAGTAGTGGTATTGTAGTAAAAATTACCCAACAAATAATTTGCTTTTGCACCTTCTTCTGTATTCTTTTTGGCAATTTTATTCAATTCTATCATAGCATTTATCAATTCCAATTTTGACAATTTTGGCTTGATAAACTTAAATTCATTCAAATAAGGCGTTTCAATTACAATATTCTCATCACAATTAAAACATTCTATTTTATTGTAACCAAATATCTTATTCGGAATATTGTGATAACCGTCAAACTGGTTTTCTACCCAAGTTTTCGTTTCCTTGTCTTTTACAGAATCATAACCATATACAAAATAAGCACTCTCTGAAGTCTGATATTTTTGATCAATTTTCTCAAATTCTTTCTTCGCCAAATCAAATTTCATCTCACCCAAATACAATGTTCCTTTGAAATCTGCTAAATAATCAGAAAGTTTGAACTGTAAATCTGTCGATTTCTCAGTTCTCCAATCCCATGAACTCGACTTTACTTTCGCTTTAATCAAATACTTTTCGAAAGCTGTTTTATTCGATTTTTTATCCAATTTATCCAGATCATTGATGATATCCCAACTCGGATTCGTACCTAATTGCGTAATATCATTATGTATAAGAAATGCTTTTCCTTTGTCGCCTTGCAAATAATAACGATTCGCCAAAACATCAAAAATCACATTTTTTAGATTCATTTTTTGATTATCTGCATTCGAATAATCATACACATCTTCTGGTAATTTTGGAAATTCATAGCTCAGAATCGTACCATATTTTTGTATCAATTGATTCTCAAAATTATCTGTAATCTTTTTTTGTTCAAAAATTTCTAATAAAATCTCGATTACTTTTTTCTGTTGTTGAAATTCTTTCGAATTAGAATTTGTCTTTGCTAAAAAAGTCTTTGTTTCAGTAAAATTTTTATTTAATAAATTAAGATAAGCAACGGAAAGATTCCAATAATCTTTATCTGTAGCCTTCTCTGCTTGCGATTTAGCTAAAGAAATTAATTCATTAATTTGAATATCATTTGTATTTTCGGAATAATAACTATCTTGTTTTACAGGTAAATATAAATCGGTGTATTTTTTTCGTTCCTGAGAAGAATCCCAATAATAATCTTCTGGATTTTGCTGCAAATATTCGCGCTCTATCAAATTGATTGCTCGGGCAAATAAAATTCTGGCTTGTGGCGCATTTACATCATTCGCAATTATTTTCTTTGCTGGCGCTAATGGATTTGAAAAATTATTGTAACCAATCAACAAATACAAATCATTTTTTTCTTGCATTGTTTTTGCATTCGCCAACATATTCTCAAAATTCAAATCTTCCGTGAATTTCATTGACTGATATGCACTCAATTTTCTATCATTTGAATGAGAAAATACTTCAAAAAAATCATAATTCGCTTGCATATAATTTCCTGAACCTCTTTCTGCTCCTGCTTTTTGATCTAACGCATAAAAATAAATCGCATTTTTAATCCCTTGCGATTCTACATACATTTTGAAATAATTAACGGCATCTTTATATTCATGAAAATAATGTGCAAAACGTACAATTTGATAACCATAACGCATCTTCAGCTCTTTGTCTGTCTCTGCATTCCAGCTTTTTTTCAGAACATCTAATACTTTTTTATAATTCAGATTATTTACATTTTTATCTGGACGATCTACATACGACCATTCGCCATTATCAATGTAATAAAAAGCCATATAAGGCTCTAAATACTTGGCATACGACAAATAAAGTAAGTTTTGTTTGTTCTTTTTTACCCAATCAGAAGTTGCAAAATTAGTCTTACTATCAGTCGATTTTCCATTTTTGATTAATTTATCAACATCAGCTTTAGACGTTATCAAAACCAACTCATACGCCTCATCATAACTAATACCTAAGGTTTTTTGCCAAGCCATAATATTGTCATTTTTCTGATTTGGATCCATGTCATAATACGGATTATCCATTGTCATCAAAAATGGTTGATATTGCGGTGCTTCGCTCAATGTTTGCGAAAAAAGATTGTAGTAATAATAATCTTCTCCACCTCTATCAGCACACGCAAAAGCTTGTGATAACGGTAGAATTAAACTTAATGATAGTATTAATTTTTTCATAGTTCTGTTGGGATTGTTTTCAAAAATTTTGAATCTAAATGATAATAAATTAGTCGATAATCATTTTTCAATTTTGTATCAAGAAATGATTTCGTTTTGACCAATAATTCGGGTGAAATTGTTTCAACTTTTATCGTAAAACCTTTGCTGACATAAAATTTTTCAACAAAAAAATCATCTTCCACTTCATAAAATCCATTACGAATTTTCTTCACTGGTTTCCCTATCAAATCTTGCTCCGAAAAAGAATTAATTAATTTTATTTTTCCTAAATGATTGGTCACAATCGCCCACGAATAAATAGGTAATGCGACATCTAATTTTATCGGATAATTATTCAGATTTTGGAGATAATCTTTTGCAATATTCAAATCTAAAATCGAATTATTTTCAGATTGATCGGTTGGATTTTCGGTTGCATAACACATCAAAACCATTTTGTCCAAAGGCGGAATTCCTTCTTTGTCTTTAAATTTAACTTGATGTAATCGTAATGTTGCCGAAAGTTTTTTATTTGAAATATGTTTCAATTCATTCAGAAACAAAAAGTAATTTTCTCGTGTAGATTTTGTCCAATCACAATCAATCTGAATTTCTTCAAATTCGTTCAAATTTCCCTTTTTAGCTGTTTCATTTATAAAATTGAATACATTTTTTGCTAAAGTTTTTACTTGATCTTTTGATGTATTGAGAAAAGTTCTGTTGGTAATAAAAACCGTTGGAATGTAATTTACAGGAAGTTTTCTTGCATCAAAATTTTGAATAATTCCGACTGGTTGTATGTGATCTGCGGTTTTATCAACATCAAAAAATCGAACATAAATATTTTCGACTTTTAACGAATCTACCGTGTTTTTTTCTGTTTGATTTATACCATAATTACTTCGCCAATAATAGAAGTCTATTGGCGATTTTTTAGTTTCGGAAGTACAGCCTACCAAAAGAAATAATAGAAAAACAACAATTATTTTCTGTAAACAATTCATACTCAAATTTACTACGAAATTTGAATTAAACTATCGATAATTTTAGTGATTATTTCCGCTTTTTGAAGGATTGAAATACTGGATATCTAAATTTAGATTACAGTTTTGGTTTCGTCTAAAAACACCAAAAAAACTGATTTAACAAACCATTAAACAATTGATTTAATTACAATTAAACAATACTATTTATCTGTATACACAATATTGAATAATTAAATTTAATTATATTTAAGCATAATTAAATTTCAAAATATGAAAAAAACATTTACAGCTATGATTATTTTAGGGACTGCGTTGAGTTTAAACGCACAATGCTTAACTTCTAATAATGGAGAATATCCTAATTATATCTTTACACCAAATTGCAATGGACTTCAAAATAAAATTGTAGAATACGCTTATACATCAGAATATTCTAAAATAAACGTTACAGAAGGAACCGAATATGAGTTTATTAACAAAAACTATAACGGTGGAACTTATGGATACATTACAATATCAGATGGAGAGGGAAAAACAGTTCTTGCTCATGGTGCTGGTAAATTAAAATGGACTGCTGAAAAGGATAGTGTTATTAGATACTACTCACACATGAATGGTACAGATTGTGAAAAAGAAGACTGGGATGCTTCTTTTGATAGAACACTAGTTTGTAACAAAGCTGCAGTAGAATATTGTAAGCCAATATTAGATTGCAGTAATGGTGCTGTTATTACAACTGTTTCTTTAGCTGATTACTCTAATACAACAAAATGTTCTACCAACGGTTATGCAGACTATACAACTAAAAAGATAACATTAAAAAAAGAAACAGATTATGACTTAAGTGTTTCTGTTGGTTATGGATGGCATGAACAATCCGTTTCTATGTGGATAGATACTAATAAAAATCTAATGTTTGATCAAAACGAATTTATTTACGTTGGACAACAAAATAATGGAGCTGGAACTGTTACAAAAACAATCAACATTCCATCTACTGTTCCAGATGGAGAATATCAAATGAGAATTAGACTTGCAACAACACCACAAGCTAATGCAGCTTGGAGTAAATCTTGTGATGGCGCAGATGCTTATGGAGAAACTGAAGATTACACTGTAAATATTGTAACAAATTTAGACACAAAGGACATCAAAGAAAGCGAGATTAAAATTTCGCAAAATCCAGTAGTTGATGTACTTCATATTTCTGATGTTTCTAATGTTACAGAAATCAGTATTATTAATAGTAATGGTCAAATAATAAAAAAACTAACGCCTCATACTAATATCGATTTAAAATTTCTTACTTCTGGTATCTACATTCTGAATATCAAACAAAAAGATGGAAAAAAAATAAGTAAAAAAATTATTAAAAAATAAATTTTTTATACAAAATCAAAAAGTCTATAAATACAAAATTCTGTTTGGATTGAACTCAAACAGAATTTTGTATACATTTAATACTTATTTTGTTGTATTAAAACTCTTGATTTATCACGTCTCTATATTTCTTTTTTTGAATGGATTATTTCATTCATAGATAATAGTAAATTAAGGTATAAAATTATCTCCTCGAATTTCCAAAACCATAACCCATCAACACATCATAACGCTGTCCCCAAGGGCGATAGTAAAATAATGCTTGATACTGATTTTCGGTTTGCCAAAAACTTCCGCTCACATAACTTGGATCAATTTTCCCTGTCTTCGTATTTTTAACAACATATTGATAGTTATAATATCCTTGTTTCAAGAATAATTCGGTTACCCAAAGTCCATTTTCGTCTTTATGTAATTTAGAATCTTCGTTAATTTCCCATTTATTAAATGCTCCAACAACATAAGGCTCATATAAACCATTCTGATCTTCAAAAGCATCTAATGCAAAATAAACCCATGCATAATCTGCTTCAGAATTCGCCGCATATTCGTTACCATAACGGTTATTTCTAATGTAAAAATTACCATCAATGTCTGGATAATCATCATAAGGTAAATTATATTTCGGGATATCTACTCGTAAAATAGTGTTATAAACGCTGTCTTTTCTGAAAGCTTGTTCTGTTGTTAAACTCGGAACTTCGAGATTTTTATTATCAAACCAATTGTATTCTGCACCACCTGGAAATAAAATATTTGTATCGCTATAGGTTAATTGATTTGGACGCGAAAAAGTTGAACGATCAACAAATAAACCTTCGTTCCAATTATTATTTTTCATCAAAAATAACTTCGCTCCATCTGGAACTTCAGTTAAGTTTTGTGTTCCGCTTGCAACTTGAATTTGCAAACGTTGATTTAACTCTTTTATCGTCGGATTATTGTAACGAGAAACCGTGACACCGACATCTGTAATCGGTTGATAAATTGCAAAACGTTGCGTAAAAATTGGATTAGAATCGTTTTCTAAATAGACTTTCAGAACATAATTTCCTGAAAGTTTAACATTCATTGTATTATTTGGAAACTGAATTTGATAATTGGTATATTTCTGATAGGTATTGAACGAATTTTTATACGTTCTGGCATAATCATTATTCATTCCTGTTAAAAACTCAGATTGAAAAATATTAGACTCTGACCAATCCGCATTTCGATGTTCTATAGAATAATTGTATCGTTTGTATCCTGCATTTATATCGTCAAACAAAAACAATAGATATTCGCTTGAACCTAGCTTGATAATTGGTGTATTATCATTTGTTTGCGGGTTAAAAACTTGCAAACTTTTAATATTTTTGGGTGGTTTAATTTCTTGAAACTGTCCAAATACGATCGAAGTAATTAAACAAACTATTATCGAATAAAATTTCATTTCTTTTCGTTATTTACGTAAACATACAAAAAAAACAGCTGTATTTTTGTTAAGTATATACCCTTTTATAACTCAAAATCTTATTTTTTAGTACAAAATAGAAAATTGATTAGATTTTACTTCTTTAGTTGAAGTTTCTAATGATAAAATTCTATTCTCGATACAATTTTTATTCATTCTTGTACTGAGTTTATCGAAGTGTCATTTCTAAAAATCACTCGAACTGACGAATTTTAATTTAAAATCGACAAAGAGTATTCTTACACTATTTTTAAAACATAAAATGGTCGGAATTTCTCCCGACCACAAGTAACTAATAAATATTTTTTTTATTTAATTTTTAATTATTTTTTGTTCAGTTATTTTACCATCTTTTGTTTGTATTTGTATCATATAAACTCCTTTGATAAGATGTGATAAACTAATTTCTGAATTAGATGTTTTTATTAATTCTTTTCCATCAATAGAAAAAACTTTTATTTGATTGATTTTTTTATCCGAATTGATAAAAACTTTATCTGTAACTGGATTTGGATAAATTGTTAGTTGTGATTTATTTTGTTCATTTGTTCCTAAATTATCGGTCATAACAATTAACTGCACAATACCAGTTGGCTGTTTTGTTGCACTTGTAAAATTAGAAACATTAACATAGTACATTACATCTTTATTAGAGTTTTCTATGTTTACAGTATGTGTAAAATCTGTTACTTGAGCACCTTTTGTTCCTACACATGTTAGTGAATTAGCAAATGTTGGGTTGGTTTGTTTTTCTTGCTCTGTTAATGATCTATAAACATCTATTCTTGCATCCCAAAAATTATCTGTAATGGTACGAACAGAAAAATTACTTCCGTTTCCTTTAAACTTAAACCATACACCATCATCTGATACGTTTGTTGTAGTAAGATTAATTCCTTCTAAATTAATATCAGCATACATTGAGCATGTAGAAATTAAATCATCTTCTGTTAAATTTGATCTTTTTGTATAGCCTGATGTGTCAAACTTTTGATCAAAAGTAAATTTCTCTATTAATAATGCTGTGGATTGGTCATCATTTTGAGGTGCTACTGAAGCTGTCGAAAGACAAATATCAAACTCCGAATCTGTAAGATTATTAGAATACGTGAATAGTCTAATGTAATATGTTTTTCCTACAACTAAATCATCTAAAATAGCTCGTTCTTCATCAATACATTCTTTTTTTATGAGTTGATTTGGCTCACCTTCATATAATGTAAAATATAAATCGCTTACACTTCCATCTGTTGGTGTTAATGTAATTACATGTCTTTTTGCTGTTGCTACAAATTTATACCATACATCATTATTGGGATTTGCAGAAGTTGTGCAACCTAATTCTTCTATCGATTTGGATGCATTATTAAATGTTCCTCTCAAACCTCCTTCACAAAAAATATCGTTTGATGGTGTTAACAATATTGCATCTGCAACTTCATCATTAATAGGCGTTGTTTTAGTTTTGAAAGTAATTTCTTCACAATTTACTGCGCTTCCTGATACATTGTAAGGAACAACTTTAATAAAATATTGCGTATTTGATTTTAGATTTGTGGTTAATTTATATGATGTTACATTCCCTAAATCAACATTATCTAAAATTGAATAAACACCAGATTGTTCTCCTAAATAAATACGATAACCTTCGGCACCACCAACTGGCGACCAAGTAAAGTTTTGATCTACACCAAAATTTTCGGCATTATTTGTTGGTGTTATAAATGTTGTACAAGATGGCAAAGTAACTGTTGATTGTGTAATTACAAGATCATCAAAATAAATATAAAAATTGTTTTGAGTACCGTCTAATAACAACGCTGCCGATGTTTTAGCTTTTAATTTAAATTGTGATCCTACAGGAACTTTATCAGCAGATATAATAAACTGAGAAGTTATTATTCCTTTTGTTGTAGGATCTAAACTTGTATCAAATGCTTCATTATAGCTAATTAAATCTCCTAAATTAGTCCAAGACGAGCCATTATCTATAGAGTACATAAATTGAAGTTGTCCATTTATTATACGGTCAGAAAAACGATGTGCTCTTGTTTTTATTGCTACCGTAATCTCGTTTCCATTAGATTCTGTATAATTTTTGGTTATAAATTCGACTACTGGAGATGGAGCTGCTGTTGTTGCAGAAATTGACTTTCTAAGCGATCTATTTCCGTTTAATGGACTAGCTGTTGATGATACCCAACCAGTACTAGATGGTGTGTAAGACCAACCAGATGGAAGTGCTGATGTTTCGAAAGTTTCGTTGACTGAAATTTGAGAATAGGCTGTTACACCAAGTACCATAGAAATGGCAAATGTTAAAATTTTTTTCATACGTTTAGTGATATTGGTTAATTCTTTTCAATTATACGTCAATTAGTTAGAAATAAATAAAAAATTATTAAAAAATATTTTAAATAAAAAAATCCTGTCTAAAAAAGACAGGATTTACATTATTATATATGATATTTTTTATTTAATAAATTGCAGGAAATACAGTTGGTTTTGCTTCATGCATTATTTCATATACTTTCTCTACCATATCATCTACAGATGGTTTAGAGAAATAATCTCCGTCTGTCGCATACGCAGGACGGTGAGCTTTTGCAGTAAGTGTTGTAGGAACACTGTCTAAACTAAAATATCCACCTTGTTTTTCGATGATTTCTTGTAATAAGAAAGCACTTGCTCCACCTGGAACATCTTCATCAATAATAAGTAAACGATTTGTTTTAGCTAAACTTTTTACAACATCTCCTTTAATATCGAAAGGTAATAAAGATTGTGCATCTATAACTTCAGCAGAAATACCTAATTGCTCCAATTCTTTTGCTGCTTCCATAACAATTCTCCAAGTAGATCCGTATGTTAACAACGTAATATCTTTTCCTTCTTTTGTTACTTCAACTTCTCCAATTGGTGTTGTAAAATCTCCAATATTTGTTGGTATTGGTTCTTTTAGACGATAACCATTCAAGCTTTCAACAACAATTGCAGGCTCATCTGCTTGCATTAAAGTATTATAAAAACCTGCTGCTTTCGTTAAATCACGAGGAACTAAAACATTTACACCACGTACCAAATTAAGAATTCCTCCCATTGGTGAACCCGAATGCCAAACACCTTCTAGACGGTGTCCACGCGTACGAATAATAACTGGCGCTTTTTGACCTCCGTTAGAACGATAAAGAACTGTTGCTAAATCATCAGAAATTCCTTGTAAACAATAAAGGATATAATCTAAATATTGAATTTCTGCAATTGGACGTAAACCTCGCATTGCTAAACCAATTCCTTGACCTAAAATTGTTGCTTCGCGAATACCTGTATCCGAAATACGATCAATTCCATATTTTGCTTGTAAACCTTCTAAACCTTGATTTACATCTCCAATATTACCTGCATCTTCTCCAAAAATTAATGCTTTTGGATATTTCTCGAAAATTTTATCAAAATTATCACGAACAATTACACGACCATCTTCCATTTCTGGATTTTCTGGATAATTTGGTGCAACTTGAGTAACATTAGTTGCTGTACCAGAAACTAACTTTGTCGAATAAATTTCTTCTTCTATTTTTAATTGTTTGTCTAACCAAGAAATTAATTCTGTTTTGGCAGTATTTTTTTCTTCTCTTGTTAAACGAATTACTTTACGGATTGCTCCATAAACATCACGTTTGAAAGGTGTTTTCTTAGATTTAAGATTATTAATTTCAATCGTAATAAATGCTGAATTAGAACTCGCATCTGCTACATTTTGTAATAATGCTAATCCTTTATTTTTCAACTCAAGAATTGGGTTTAAATAATCATCCCAACATTGTTTTTGAGCCGATTTAACTTCTTTCTTTATTTGATTTTCTAATTCTCCTAATTCTTCTTCAGAAATGATAGATTCTGGGGAGTTATCACCAAAGGCTAAAATATATTCGCGGAATTTTTTAATTCCATCAAAATCTTTTTCCCACTCTAAACGCTCTTCAGATTTATAACGTTCATGAGAACCTGAAGTCGAATGACCTTGTGGTTGCGTACATTCTTGTACATGTACAATACATGGTATATGATGTTCACGTGCAAAATTTTCTGCACGAGAATAAGCTTCTATCAAAGCTGCATAATCCCATGCTTTTACTGAGATAATTTCGTAACCTCTTTCTTCTGCAGTTCTTTCAAAACCAGATAATAATTCAGAAAGATTAGATTTTGTACGTTGAAATTTAGCTGGTACAGAAATTCCGTAACCATCGTCCCAAATAGATACAACCATCGGAACTTGTAAAACTCCACCTGCATTTATAGTTTCCCAAAAATGTCCTTCTGAAGTACTCGCATCACCAATTGTTCCGAAACCAATTTCATTTCCAGTTACAGAGAATTGTTGTTCCGTATCTGCTTGTGGTACATTACGATAATATTTTGAAGCTTGTGCTAATCCTAACAAACGAGGCATTTGCCCTGCTGTTGGTGAAATATCTGAACTTGAATTTTTTTGATCAGTTAATTTTTTCCAAGATCCATCTTCATTTAAAGAGCGCGTCCCAAAATGAGAAGTCATTTGGCGTCCACCCGAAGCTGGCTCTTTTTCTAAATCTGTTAATGCATACAATTGTGCAAAAAACTGTTCTACTGTTAATTGTCCTATTGCAAACATAAATGTTTGGTCGCGGTAATATCCCGAACGAAAGTCTCCATTCTTAAAAACACGTGACATTGCAATCTGAGGTAACTCTTTTCCATCACCAAAAATTCCAAATTTTGCTTTTCCTGTAAGCACTTCTCTTCTACCTAGAAGACTAACCTCACGAGACATAAAAGCTGTCTTATAATCATTAATGATTTGGCTCTTAAATTCTTCGAAAGTAATTTTATTTACCTCTTTTGTTTCCATTTCTTTTGTTTGTTGCAACACAAATTTAACAAAAGATTTGTAACTTAATCACAGAATTTACATCTAATTAGAAGATTAACTGTTTATAGCAAATAAACAAATACACTAAAAATTAACGTATGAGAAAAACTTTACTGAGTCTATGCCTAGTTTTTGCACTTGCAAATACAACTATTGTCACGGCTCAAACAAAAAATCAAGGTGCTACATTGGTTAACCAAGTAGAAGGAATAAAGGAATACAAATTAGCAAATGGTATGCAAGTTTTATTAATTCCTGATCCTTCTCAAAGTAACATGATTGTAAATATTGTGTATCATGTTGGGTCTAAACATGAAGGTTATGGTGAAAAAGGAATGGCGCATTTATTAGAGCATATGCTATTTAAATCGACAAAAAATCTTGGAGACATCAAAAAAATGTTGTCGGATAAAGGTGGAGATGCAAATGGAACAACTTATTACGATAGAACAAATTATTATGAAATTTTTCCTTCTTCGGACGAAAATTTACGTTGGAGTTTAGAAATGGAAGCAGATCGTATGATAAATGCGACAATAAAACAAGAAGATCTTGACAAAGAATTTTCGGTTGTACGAAATGAGTTTGAAATTGGAGAGAACAATCCATCAAGTGTTTTAATGGAACGTGTGATTTCTGCAGGATATTTATGGCATAATTACGGGAAATCTACAATTGGATCTAAAGAAGATATTGAGCGAGTAAAAGCACCACAATTAAGAAAATTCTACGAAAAATATTATCAACCAGATAATGCGACTTTAATTATTGCAGGAAAATTTGATGAGAAAAAAACAGTAGAATACATCAATCAATATTTTGCTTCTATACCAAAACCAACACGTGTTTTAGATGAAATATTAACAGTAGAACCAGCACAAGATGGTGAAAAATTTGTTGAAATAAAGCGTGCCGGCGATAGCCAATCAGTTGGTGTTATGTATCACGTGGCATCTTATAGCGACAAAGATTATGCGGCAATGGATGTTTTAAATCAAATTTTAACATCAGATCCTTCTGGTTATTTATACAAAGCTTTGGTTGATTCGCATAAAGTAGCTTCTATTTGGGCATATAGTCCAGAGGTTAGAGATGCAAGTTTCTTCTACATTGGGACAGAAATTCCGAAAGATAAAAATCTTGACCAAGTTAAAAACGATATCCGAACTGAATTAGATAAAGTTTCTACCATTAATTTTACAGATCAAGATGTACAACGTGCAAAAGCAACTATTGTAAAAGGAATAGAAAATAATAAAAATAATACCATTAATTATGCTGTTAATTTAACTGAAATTGTTGGTGCAGGAGATTATCGTTTAGGATTTTTATATCGTGATAATATAGAGAAGATAACAAAAGAGGATATAAAACGAGTTGCCGAAAAATACTTTAAAGCAAACAACAGAACAGTTGGAGTTTTTATTCCAACAAAAGATGAAACTCGTGTAAAACCAAATGAGTTTACAAATAAACAAATTACCGAATTAGTTTCCAATTACAAAGGTCGTGCAGCAGAAAAAGAGGCAAAATCTTTTGAAGCATCAATCAAAAATTTGAAAGCTAATTTTGCTGAAGGAAAAATAAATAATGGATTGAAATATGGTATTATTGACAAAGAAATAAAAGGTGAAAAAATTATTTTGTCGTTCAACTTACCAGTTTCTAATGAAAAAGATTTAGCCAACAAAGGTGCTATTGGTATGTTAACAGCAGAATTATTAACATCGGGGACAAAAAATCTAACAAAAGAACAAATCAAAGATCAATTAGATGCATTGAAATCTTCTGTTGGATTTAGATTTAATGGACAAACTTTATCCGTAAACATTAATACATATAAAAATTCGTTAGATAAAACTATGGATATTGTTCGTCAAATTATTACAGAACCTGCTTTTCCTGAAGCGGAATTAGTAAAATCTGTAAATGAGTATGTAACATATTTAGACGCAAATACAAATGATCCACAAGCTTTGGCATTTAATGAGATTCAACGTTTAACATCAAATTATCCAAAATCTTCTATTTATTATACATCATCTTTTCCTGAATTGAAAGAAGATTTAAAGAAAATAAAACAAGCGGATTTAGTTAGTTTTTATAAAAATATTTTAGGTGCACAAAATGGTGTAGTTTCTATTGTTGGTACAAATGATAAAGCTAAAGTAGAAAAATTGTTGAACGATACTTTTGGACAATGGAATAGTAAATCTAAATATGAAAAAGCATATCCAACATTTACTGCGACTAAAAAAGAAGATAAACTATACAATATTCCAGACAAAGAAAACGCTGCCGCAGTTGGTACTGTTAACTTCAAAATGAATAGAGAAAGTGCAGATTATGCAGCAATGCTTATGGCAAATGAAATGTTAGGAAGTGGAGGTTTCTTATCGGCTCGTATTCCGATGCGTTTACGCGAAAAAGAAGGAATTAGCTACGGTGCAGGTTCGTACACTTCAATTCCAAATGATCCTAAAAATGATGCTGCGAGCTGGACTTATTATGCTTTCTTAAATCCTACAAAACGAGATTTAGTAGAAAAAGCATTGAAAGAAGAAGTTGCTAAAGCTATAAAAGATGGTTTTACGGCAGAAGAACTAAAAACAAATATCGTAAGTTGGAAAAACAGTAGAAATACATCTTTGGGAACAGATGGAACGTTATTAGGATTATCAAATAATTACTTATTAAACGGTATCAACTTTGATGAATTTGATCAATTAGAGAAAAAAGTAGATGCTCTTAATGTAAATCAAGTGAACGAAGTTTTCAAGAAATATATCTCTTTAGATAAATTGACTTCTGTTTATACAGGTACATTTGACAAAAAATAAATTATTTTTTGCCCTCATAAAAAAGCTTCAGCATTGCTGAAGCTTTTTTTTATAGCTTTTTCCTAATAAATTTCTGTATAATTATTCAAATAAAGCTAGAAAATGAAAAAAATTTGTTAAAAAAGCCTCATTTTAACATTTTAAAAACAATTTGGTATAATAATTTCTTATGGCTAAACACAGAAAAAACAATTAACCGTAAAAAAGAAACAGGATGGAAGGATTAGGAGATAACAATAATCAATCGACGAGCAAAGGGAAAAATGGTTTGGTATTACCTTTAGCTTTGGTTGGTTTATTACTTGCAGGTAGTGTAGGATACAATATTTATCAGGCAAATCAAGTTAGTACACTCGAAAAAAATGAATCTTTGAACTCTCAGATTCTTAAAAACGAAACTGGTCAAAAAGACCAAGTAAGAAGACAATATGATTCGATTCTTAATGACTATACACAATATAAAGCTCGTATAGAAGATCGCAATAATTTGTTAGGAGATAAAGAAAAGATGATTCAGTTGAAAAATCAAGATATTCAACAAATCTTAGACAAAGACAATCCGACTCCGGAGGAAATGAACAAAGCGAGAAAAATGATTAATGATTTAGAAGGTAGTGTTAGAAACTACAAATCAGAAGTATCTCGTTTACAAAAAGAAAATGCTATTTTGGTTCGTAATGTAGAAGATTTAAACAATAAAAACTCTGCTTTAACAACGGATAACAATAATCTAAAAGAAAACAATAAAGAGTTAACATATAATTACGAAACAGAAAAAAGTGTACGTCAAAAAGACAACGCAATCTCTAAAGGAAAAATAAACGAACTAAGTTCTACTTTATCTGTTTCTAATCAACAAATAAAAGGAATACGAGTAAGAAGCAGCGGAAAAGAAGTAGAAAAAACACGTGCAAAACGTATTGATAAAATTAGAGTTTCTTTTGATGTAGATCGTAATTCTAGAACAGAATCTGGTGACAAAAAATTGTATGTTGCTATTTATAATCCTGATGGAACTTTAGGAAAATACGGTAATACACAAGGAGGTCAAATTGAATTGAGATCGGGAGAAACAGTAAATTATTCTGATGCAATTAGTTTTAATTACACAAACGGTCAAACAAAAAATATTACGTTTGATTGGGAAAATGAGGAATTCCAAAAAGGAGTTTATACATTCAATGTTTACGAAAACGGATTCAAAATTAGTCAAGCAAAAATTACATTGAACTAATTTATTCAAAATATAAATCAAAAAAATCCTCAAGTCTTACTTGAGGATTTTTCATTTATACTTATTTAGCTTATTATTTCTTCAACAAATTAATACTAACCGTTGCCAATTCGTTATTTGGATATTTTTTGAATAATGAATTATCTGGAATCAATCCTGTTTCTTTACAAATACGATGAAAAACATCAACTTCTACTATATATTGATCCGAGAAACCATGCGTCGCATCATAAGCTGTTGCTGGTGTATTTCCTAAATTTTTCGCTGTTAAATCTGGTGCTATTGTATGTAATTCAATCAATAATAAACCAAACTTATCTACATAAGGTGCCCATTTTTTCAGATGATTCAATAAATTTTGTTCAACATCATTATTTGATAATCGTTTTCCTCTATACGTAAATGCACCTGTAGAAGTGCTTATTCTAGCTGTTTTTACTTCACCAACATCTTCCCAAATACGATTATGATCTAAAAAAGTTCTGATATTTAACAAATCACTTAATTCAATCGCGTAATCTTCGCGCAAATCATTCGCCAAACGATCTGGATCACCAATATCTCCCCAAATTACTTTTGCCCAAATATCATTTTTTATCAAATTTGCACGTGTTACTTTTAACGCTGCTTGGTTATAATCTGCTCCAACCAAAAACAACGGATATTCGTCCAAATGTTTTCCACGTAAAGTTTGACGCTCGATAACATCATATAAATGCTGTAACAATGCTCCATTTCCACATCCCATATCCAAAATACCTTTCGGCTGTTCTTCTATCGGACGATTAAAAATATCAATTACAAACTCATCTACAACTTTAAAATAGGTTGAATGCGCTCCTCCACTTCCCCAAACATTCATTTCGCGATTCACGTGTTGTTCATCTTCACCGTCTGCTATTTCACGTAGTTTTGTTGGTGATCCGAATAATAAATCATTCAACTTAGAGAACATTGGCAAATACGAAACCGTTACGCCATACGAAGTTGCACGACGTGCAAAAAATAAGCCTGTTTCTGTGAATTTATAATTTTTTTCGTGTTTGGTAAACCAGCCTAAATCGGCTAGTCGTTCTAGAACTTTTTCAAAAGTTTGTGGATTTTTATGAAATTCATCTGCACTAAAAGATGCCTCCATAAAATATTTATGAAACAAACCACTCATTCCCATTCTTACAATTATTGGCCCAACTAAAGCGCCTTCTATATGTTTTGTAATCTGATAATGCAATGGTTTTTCAGCAAACTCTTCGTCTTCACTTGTCATCAAATACGTTTTGTATTTATCAAAAAGTTTAATCCATTTTTTACAAAATTCATCCGAAAAATCTATTTGTTTTAAAACTTCATCTTCTGCCAAAAAAGTTGCTAAATCTTTATAAATATCAATATTTGTAAAAGCTCGATCTGAGTATTTATTTGTTTGAATTTTTACTTGATTTTTTTCATTATCAACCGAATATTCTAACATATTTTGCGATGCCAAAACACGCAAAGCAACATTAAGATAACCTTCGTTTGTCTGAAATTCTTTCGTCAAATCATCTAACATCATTGTTTTATGCTCTACAATGTAATGTAAAATTCCTTTGCTCGCCAAAGTATTCAAAACGGGTGCAGTTACAAGTCCGTCGAGATGTCTAAAAATTAACGATCTCAAATATTTTTTATCCATTTTGGTTGATTTATTTCTATTATAAATATATTGAATTATACATTATTGTTTTCCCAATAATTTACTAAATATTTCAACTAAAAAAGCCAATCTATTTGATTGGCTTCTATTCGTATAAAAATTAACCTAGTTTGATAAAATTACCATTCAAATCAAATTTTAAATCAAGATTATTTTGAATTAATTCTACCTTGATTTCTTTATCTTTTGCATCCTTTTCAATTTTATTTACATCAATTTTAGGATAATTTGTTTGAATATATTTTGATATATTTTCTGGAAAAAATTTTGTTGGAATTGGTTTATTCATTCCGTTTTTCACTTCTTTCCAATCTCCATTTACATCAAATTCTATTTTCGTTCCGTCTTTTAATTGAGTTTTATATTTTGTTTCACTTCTATCAACTTCTTTTATCGAATAATAAATATCCGAATTTGAAAAGTTCTGTTTAATGAAATCTTGTGCCTTCACAGGAAAATTAGTTAATGCGACAATTGTTTCATCATGATCTAAAGTAACCGTTTTTTCTTGACCATTATCTTGTAATACAGTATAGCCATTTGTTGCTACTACTGTCTTTTGAGCTGATAATGTGTCTTGATTAACAGATTTTTTTTCTGTTGTTTCCTTCGTTTCTTGTACTGTTTTCTTCGATTCGCACGAATAAAAACTAACCAAAGTTATGGTTGCTATTGCAAAAAATATTTTTCTCATAATACATTGATTTTAAAAATAATCAACAATCATTATGCCAAAAAAAAGTCGCTCAAGGAGCGACTTTTTATAGTTAAATTATTTTTTCTTTTGAACCAAGATTAGATATTCCCACGGTTTCAACTTCAATTTTGTCGAAGTATTAAGTGTTACATCTTTATTGTTCATAAAGTTTTTGTAAACTCCATTTATTGGAACTGTAATTTCTTTATTTGCTTTGGTAAAATTCGCAATAAAATAAGCTTCTGTCGTATTCTTTTTACGTTTAAAAGCTAAAATAGATTTATCATCAGAAGTTTTAAGACGCTCATAAGATGCAGCTTTTTTTGCTCCATTGAAGGCTTCATTTGTAACTTTCAATTCACCTAATTTTTCGTAAACACCACGCATTTTTGCATTCGGATTACGCGTAATAGAATCTTTGACAAAGAATTTTAATCGACGATCAAAATCTTCTTCCTGTCCATTATAAATCAACGGAATTCCAGGTAAAGTATACGTCAAGGCGGCAAAAGTTTCTACTGCATCGCCCATTCTTTCATATTCACTTCCTGCCCAAGAATTTTCATCGTGATTGGATGTAAACAATAATTTATAATCATCGGCTTGCCATTTTTTTGGAATAGAATCCATGTAAACATCAATCGCTGATACATTTTTCTTTCCGTTCGCAATGTCATTCATAATATGATGAATTTCCCAACCATAAGCGGCATCAAAAGCAGTTTCTAACAAATCTGGTTTCTCCGTTTCTCCTAACATAAAAATCTCGCGACCATTAGCTAATTGTGGCTTAGCATCGTTCCAAAAATCTGTTGGAACTTCGTGTGCCATATCGCAACGGAAGCCATCAATTTTGAAATCATCTAACCAATATTTCATATCCGCAACCATTTGTTTACGCATTTCCTTATTGTTAAAATCTAACGCAACAACATCTGTCCAATCATAAGGTGAATGCATTTTTCCATTCTTATCTTTTTCGTACCAATCAGGATGTTGTGTTACCCATGGATGATCCCAAGCTGTATGGTTTGCAACCCAATCCATAATGACATAAATTCCATTTTTGTGCGCTTCGTCTACCAATTTCTTGAAATCATCAGCCGTTCCAAATTCTGGATTTATTCCACGATAATCTTTGATCGAATAATAAGATCCTAAACCCTCTTTGCGATTTTTTTCTCCAATTGGATAAATCGGCATCATCCAAAGAATCTTAACACCTAATTTCTTAATATTCGGAATCTCTTTTGTAACTGCGGCGAATGTTCCTTCTGGCGAAAACTGACGCACATTTACTTCATAAACCACAGAACTTTCTGCCATTTCAGCTGTAAAAGGTAAAATTCCTTGTTCTTTTGATTCTGTTTTAACTTCTTCTGATTTTGTTTCATTTTTGTTGTTACAACTTGCCAAAAACAAAGTCGTCATCATCGTTAAACCAATTATTTTTTTTATCATAAATCTTTTATTAACCTATAAACTAATCTATTTTTTCTAACAAAACGGTATCCGAATTTGTAGTCATCTCAATTGTTCCATTTTTTACAACACCACTTGTTCCTGTATAAAAATCTCGCACTTTTGTTCCATCTTTCCATAAATTAACCACATTAATTAATTTCTTTTCAGAAGAATATCCAAGTGAAATAATTACCTCATCGTTCTCATATTTTCTAAAAAATACATACGGATCATTTTGTAAATCGGTTTGTTTACCAGCTCCTACAGCAGGATGATTACGACGAAATTGACCTATTTTTTGGAAATGATTTAATAATGATTCCGTTTCTGAATTTGATTTTATATCATTCCAATTCATGTTAGATCGTAAATTTGCATCACCATCAACGCCTTCTACTTCGAGTGGACGAGCCGTTTCATCGCCATAATAAACCTGAGAAATACCTGGTGCTAACAACAATCTTATTCCAGCGTCCCAAGGATTTTGACGATTTTTATCGAATGGAGAACCATCATCATGCGAAGTAATGTAACTCATTACCGTTTTACCATTCATCTCATTTTGTAAAATATCATTGTATCGATTGAATAATTTTTGATACGATTCTTTATGTGATGAACGCAAATCGAAATTGATTAAAGCATCAAATCCATTGTCATAATAATTGACTTTTTTATCTGGAAATGGAAATTGTTGTGCATCATTTATTGTATAATTGTACACTTCTCCTAACAAGAAAAATTTGTTATTATCCAGAACTTTTGTTGGGTTTTTGGCTTTATATTCTGCAAAAGCATCTTGACAAATTTCTGCAAATTTCTTCCAAACTTCTTCTTCCGTATGTTTCACCGTATCCACACGATAACCGTCAACGCCATACTTTCTGATATAATCTGAAAGCCATTTCATGATGTAATATTTTGGTGCTTTTGGAAGATTGTATTTTACAAAAAATGCATTCAATTCTGCAACTTCTTTTTCTAATCGTCCTTCTTGCGACCATTTTGCCAACAATTGTGGCGGTAACATGACATCTTTCTCTGATTCTGTTAAAATATCTGGAAGATTTTTGACTAACGTACATTCTATCGTTGTCTTATACGAATCGTAGGTACATTGTGGCGAAACACGTACCCAATCCGCAGGAAAAACACCGTCTGAATTGGTTACTGGTCCTGTATGATTGATTACCGCGTCCAACATAATACGAATGCCTTTTGCGTGAGCTTTATCAACCATTTCTTGAAACTCTTTTTCAGAACCCCAGTTTTTATCAATCGATGTCCAATCTTTTGTCCAATAGCCGTGAAAACCGTATGTTTTACCTTGACCTTCGTCTACATATCCATGAATTTGCTCTACAATTGGCGTCATCCAAATGGCATTAATTCCTAAATCTGAGAAATAATTTTCATCTATTTTTTGACTAATTCCTTTGAAATCTCCTCCTTCAAAACCACGAAGTTTCGCTGTTTCGGCAGTTCGTCCGTAATTTATATCATTTTTTGGATTACCATTATTGAAACGATCTGTCAATAAAAAATAAACATTTGCTCCATTCCAAACAAAAGGTTGTTTTTCCGAATGAACAATTTGTGTTGCTTGCGTTGCTGTTTTAGAACAAGATGTTAAAAACATTGAAGCTATTCCTACCGAGAAAAGTATTTTTTTCATACTCTTTAATTATGATTAATTAATTGTCAAGCTGAATTTATTTCAGCTTCTCATTTTATCAGATGAGATTCTTCGACAAGCTCAGAATGACAAGTTTTGAAAAAAGTTTTAAGTTCTACGTTTTCAGAAAAAACTTAGAACGTATCACTTAAAACTTACTACTTTTTAAGCTTAAAACTTATTTAATTTCTTTGATACTTATTGCAAATCCTCCTCCAGCTTGTGAAGTTAAATCTAACACAGATTTTGCATCAACTTTCTTTGTTTCAATTTTATATGATTGCGGATTTGTTTTGAAATGCGCATCTTTTCCATCAGCATAAATTGTTGCTTCGTATTTTTTTCCTTTTTCTAAGAAATCTAATTTGATTTTTGTTGTACGAGGTGTATCTCCATTCACATTTCCAACAAACCAATTGTTTGATTTTTTGTCTTTACGTGCAACTGTTAAATATTTTCCTGGTTCTGCTTCAAGATATTTAGAATCTTGCCAATCTACTGGCACATCTTTGATGAATTGAAATGCATCTGGAAAACGTTTGTAATTCTCGATAATATCTGCTGCCATTTGCAACGGAGAATACATCGTTACATACAATGCTAATTGATTGGCTAATGTTGAATTTACGTGTGAATGATTATCTGGATTAAGTTTTGTTAAATCCATTTCAAAAATTCCTGGCGTATAATCCATTGGCCCTCCTAAAAGACGTGTAAATGGTAAAATTGTAACGTGGTTTGGTTTAGATCCACCAAAAGATTGGTATTCTGTTCCACGAGCTGATTCATTTCCGATAAGATTTGGCCATGTACGCGCAATTCCTGTTGGACGAACTGCTTCGTGTGCATTAACCATAATTTTGTATTCAGCCGCTTTTTCTAATGCATATTGATAATGATTGATAATATTTTGACTGTAATGATAATCTCCACGAGGAACAATATCACCTACATATCCACTTTTTACAGATGTATAGCCGTTATCGTTCATAAATTTGTATGCTTTATCCAAATGTCTTTCGTAATTGCGAACAGCACCAGAAGTTTCGTGATGCATCATAATTTTTACACCTTTAGATTTTGCATAATCGCGTAATCCTACCACATCAAAATCTGGATAAGCTGTTACAAAATCGAATACATAATCTTTGTGATTTCCGAACCAATCTTCCCAACCTTCGTTCCAACCTTCAACTAAAACAGCATCGAAACCATTTGCAGCAGCAAAGTCAATATACTCTTTTACATGTTGATTATTTGCTCCATGTTTACCATTTGGTTTTGCTTTCGAATAATCTGAAACACCTAATTCTACTGTAGAAAAATCGTCTGTGTAAGCCCAAGAGCTTTTTCCTGTAATCATTTCCCACCAAACACCGATGTATTTTACAGGTTTTATCCAAGATGTATCTTTTATTTTTGATGGTTCGTTTAAGTTATACGTTATTTTAGACGCTACCACTTCGCGCGCATCGTCACTTGCAATTACGGTACGCCAAGGTGTATTAAAAGGTGCTTGTAAATAACCTTTATCGCCCAAAGCATCTGGCGTTAACCAAGATTCGAATGTTAATGTTTTATCATCAAGATTAAGACTCATTGCTGGATAATTAATCAACGCTGCTTCGTGTAAATTGATGTATAATCCATTTGATGCTTTCATCATCAACGCTGTTTGAACACCTGTTTTTGAGAATGCTTTTTGTGATGCATTTCCAATATAGGCTTTGTCAAACAAACCTCTTATTTCTGATAATTTAGATTCTGTGTAATCATATTCTTGCGTATCATAATCTCCCGGAATCCAAAAAGCTGTGTGATCGCCTGCCATTGCAAATTGAGAATGTTCTTCTTTTACAACAAAATATTTTAGATTTTTTTGCTCTGGAAATTCGTAACGAAATCCTAAACCATCGTTGAACATTCGGAAACGAATAATCATTTGACGATCTGTTTTTGGTTGAGAAACTGTAACAGCTAATTCATTAAAATTATTTCTGATTTTGTCCACTTCTCCCCAAACTGGTTTCCATGTTTCATCAAAACTTGTTGATTTTGTATCAATAATTGTAAAACCTGATAAAAAATTAGCAATATCTTTTGCACGATCATCTTCTACACGATCTTGAACGGCAAAATCCATTTCTTTGAGTTTTGTTTTAAACTCAAATCCCAAATGACTTGGTTTTACAACATCTTTTCCTTTGTATCGTAATTGATAAGTTGGCTTTCCGTCTTTAGACAAAGAGAAATCCATCACGAAATTTCCGTTTGGAGATTTTAACTCTTGTCCATAAACCATGTTCATCATCGCGATTCCTAAACCTAGTATAAACTTAAAGTTTTTCATATTTCTTGTTTTTGTTTTTTTACATTTGGGAGATTCCTCCATTCGTCGGAATGACATTTACTATATTGTCATTAATAAAATTGTCATTCTGAGTTTATCGAAGAATCTTTTAATTCTCTCTTGAGCCGAATTTGTTTCAGCTTCTCATTCTCTACTCTATGTGATCCTGAAAATGAATTCAGGATAACTTTTATAATCTCATTCATTTTTATCTTGACACAAAAACGAATCAAAAAAGTCAAGGCGGTAAATCTATTTGACTAAAAATTTATTTCGTTTCGAGAATGATTTAAAAATTCGCTATCGCCCATTAAATCATTTTTACTCTTCACTTCTTAAATTTTCTTTACGTCATAGATTTAATGCCAATTTTAAAAAATACGTTTTCAGAAAAACTTAAAAGGTATTACTTAAAACTTACTACTTTTTCAGCTCAATAATCATTGAAGATTTTCCGTCAATAGAAATTTCTCCTTTAGAATTAATTGGTAATATTTTATCTGAAATAATATCTTTTCCAGAATTTATTCCGTTTAATGATTCTGCAAAACGATCTAATTTGAAAGTTTGTTTTTCTGGATTTGCATTTATAATTACCATCACAGATTCGTTATCATTGTATCTAAAATAAACGTAAACATTTTTCTGAGGCATATAATGTTTCGTTTTTCCTGAATGAACGACTTCTTTATTTTTTCTCCAATTGAAAACTTTTGCAGAAAAATCATGAAATTCTTTTTGCTCTACCGTTCTACCTTCATTTGCAAAAGCAGATTGTTTATCCGATTTCCAACCACCAGGAAAATCTTGACGAATCGCTCCATCTCCTTTGCTTTTATCTCCGCTCATTCCGATTTCTGAACCATAATAAATTTGAGGAATTCCACGAACTGTTGCTATTAAAGATAAGCCTAATTTGTATGCTTTTGGATCATTTTTGAAAATCTGATTCCAACGTTCTGTATCATGATTTTCCATGAACACAAACATATTATTGACATCTGGATACAAGAAATCACTTGTAAATGTATTGTACAATTTTATCATTCCTTTGTCCCAAGATTCCTCTTCTGTAATGGCTTTTGGCATTTCTGAGAACAATGTAAAATCCATAATTGCAGGTAAATTAGAATTGTAATTTTCTATTTCTGCAATTTTAGAATCTTTTTGCCAATACGAAATATGCGCTGACGAATACATCCACGCTTCTCCTACAACATTAAAATTTGGATATTCATTTGTGATTGATTTTACCCATTTTGCCATTCCAGCTTTGTCGTTATATGGATAAGTATCCACTCGCATTCCGCCTAATTCTGCATATTCTATCCACCAAATTGCATTTTGCGTCAGATAATTAAGAACCAATGGATTTGCTTGATTAAGATCTGGCATCGATAAATCGAACCAACCATTCAAAGCTTCTTTTTTATCAACTTCTGCAACATTTGGATCAAATTGAGAAGTTGTACGATAATTAGAACGTTTGAAACCTTTTTCGCCTCCATCTGCAAATTGATTAATCCAATCCTTAGAAGGTAAATCTTGAATCAACCAATGCGATAATCCCCAATGATTGGTTACATAATCTTGAATAAGATGCATTCCACGTTTGTTCAACTCACGCGATAATTCTCGGTAATCTTCGTTGGTTCCGTAGCGTCCATCAATTTTATATAAATCGGTTTGCGCATATCCGTGATAGGAATGTTGTTTTTCGTTATCTTCATTAACTGGCGTTAACCAAATAGATGTTGCACCAAGATTCTGAATATAATCTATATTGTTAATAATTCCGCGTAAATCTCCTCCATGACGACCATCAGAAAGTTGACGATTTGCTTTATCTACTAATTCTTTTTTAGAATCGTTTGTTTCATCTCCATTCGCAAAACGATCTGGCATGATTAAATACACCACATCTTTTGATGTAAAAGAGGCACGATTTGATGAATTTGGTTGACGATCTTTTAACTCGTAATTGTACGAATCAACAATTTTATTTTTCTTTTTCAGATTGATTTTGAACGATGTTTTTTTTACATCATTTGTATTAATCGTAACAAAAGCATAATTCGGATTTTCAGTTTTCTGAATATCTTTTATTTTAATTTCATCTGATAATTCGATTGTATAATCACTAATATTTTTACCATAAACCAAAATTTGAAGATCAGGATTTTTCATTCCCTTCCACCAAAACATTGGTTCTACTTTTTGTATTTGTGCAAATGCAAAAGTTGATAATAGTGATGTTAAAACTAGTATTTTTTTCATGTGTGAGTGTTTTTTAGATTCCTCCATTCGTCGGAATGACATTTACTTTATTGTCGTTAATGAAATTGTCATTCTGAGTTTATCGAAGAATCTTTTTAATTTTTATTCTCATTCATTTTTGTCTTGACACAAAAACGAATCAAAAAAGTCAAGGCGGTAAATCTATTTGACTAAAAATTTATTTCGTTTCGAGAATGATTTAAAAATTCGCTATCACTCATTAAATCATTTTTACTCTTCACTTCTTAATTTTTTTTTACGTCATAGATTTAATGCCATTTTCAAAATACGTTTTAAAAAACTTAGAACGTACTACTTAAAACTTTCTACTTTTAAATTAAAATACCCTGAAAGCAAAAGCCTTCAAGGTATCTTGAATTCCCTTTATTAAATTGAAGGTTGAACAACAGACTTTTCTCCGAAAACATAAACCTCTAACGGTTCTGTTCCTTCTAATTCGAAAGTTGTTTCTCCTTTATTTACGATAACTTTTAGGATTTGATGACGGAAATTGATTTTAAATGAAAATCCTTTCCATTGCTCTGGCAAGCGTGGTTCAAAATATAATGCATCATTTTTGACACGCATTCCTCCAAATCCTTCTACAATCGACATCCACGTACCAGCCATAGATGTGATGTGTAAACCTTCGTGAACCTCTTTGTTATAATCGTCTAAATCTAAACGAGAAGTTCTTAAATAAAATGTATATGCTTGCTCCATTCTACCTAACGTTGCCGCTTGAATAGAGTGTACACAAGGTGATAATGATGATTCGTGAACCGTTAATGGTTCATAAAAATCAAAATGTTTTTCTAATTGTTCTTTCGAGAAATCTTCTTCGAAATAATAAAATGATTGCAAAACATCCGCTTGTTTGATGTAAGCTGAACGCAAAATTCTATCCCAAGACCATTTCTGATTAATTGGTCTATCTTCTTTTGACAACTCAGAAACAGGCGTTAAATCTTTGTCTAAAAAACCATCTTGTTGTAGATAAACATCATGTTCTTCACTAAATGGTAAATACATATTATCCGCAACATTTTTCATTGCAACTAATTCTTCTGCATTGATAGAAGTTTTAGTCACAATTCGCTCATAATCTTGAGGATAATTTGTTTTTATATTTTCAATTTGTTCCAACGTATAATTGATACACCATTGCGCACAATAAGACGTATGAAAGTTATTGTTGACATTATTTTCATATTCGTTTGGTCCAGTTACACCCAACATTACAAATTGTTGTTTGTCAGCAGACCAATTTACACGCTGTTGCCAAAAACGAGCTATTCCTAATAAAACTTCCAAACCAGCTTCTGGAATATAAGATTGATCACCCGTAAAGCGTGTGTAATTGAAAATTGCAAAAGCGATGGCTGCATTACGGTGAATTTCCTCGAAAGTAATTTCCCACTCATTGTGACATTCTTCTCCATTCATCGTAACCATTGGATATAAAGCAGCTCCATTTTTGAAACCTAATTTTTCTCCATTCTCAATCGCTTTATCCAATTGATTGTAACGATACATCAACAGATTTCGCGCAACTTCTTGGTTTTTCGTAGCCATATAAAATGGCAAACAATATGCTTCTGTATCCCAATAAGTAGAACCTCCGTATTTCTCTCCAGTAAAGCCTTTCGGACCAATATTAAGACGAGCATCTTTCCCAGAATACGTTTGATTTAATTGAAAAATATTAAAACGAATACCTTGTTGTGCCTCAACATCACCATCAATCGTAATGTCAGACATTTCCCATGTCTTCGCCCAAGCTAATTTTTGGTTTATTAACAATTGTTCATAACCTTGTTCATTTGCTTGCAACAATACATTTTTAGCAGCATTAATCAATTCATTTTTAGCATGATTAGTTGAAATAACATAACCACCAAATTTCTGAATTGTCGCTGTATCATTTGTTTTAACCTCAACTTTGTATGTAAATTCTACTTTTGATTCTGTTTTAAAAGAAGAAATAGGATTAATATGTTGATAACTACCATTTACCAAGATTTTATTCTCCATAAATGTAACCACCTCAAAATGTGTTTTGAATGTGCGCGCTTGTACAAAACCTTGTTGATTATTGATTTCTGTATTTACAGGTTCCCAAAAAATCTCTTCCCAATTGGCATCTTCATTTTTTACAGCAGCATCTACATACGATTTGTACACAATTTTTGCATCAGAATTTGTAGGTTTTATATCGTATTTAATTACTCCTAATTCATCTAAATCAGCAGAAAGAAAACGGCGTACAAAAACCTCTATTTCTAATCCAGAAGGTAAAATTGCATGAAAAGAACGATCTAAAATACCTTTTTTCATGTTCAATTCACGACGAAAATTATTTACTTCACACGTATTCAAATCTAATTTTTCACCGTTAATTTCGATGTCAATTCCGATCCAAACTGGCGCATTCAATACTTTTGCAAAATATTCTGGGTAACCGTTTTTCCACCATCCAACTTTTGTTTTATCTGGATAATAAACGCCGGCAATGTAACTTCCTTGAAATGTATCTCCCGAATAAAATTCTTCGAAATTGGCACGTTGCCCCATCGCTCCGTTTCCAATAGAGAATAAACTTTCAGACGATTTTACACGATCTTTTTCAAACCCTTCTTCAATTATTGACCATTCATTTGGGATGATATAATCTTGATTCATTTTGTTGTTTTATATATTGTTGTTTGTCTATTGATTGATTAATTCTGCCAAGAAATCTTCAGAAATTTCTTCAAAATTGTTAAAATTGAATTTCGCTTCATTCAAAATCGAAGCTTCTCCAATTCCTATACTTGTCATTTTTGCCGTATTTGCGGCTTCAATTCCAGCAACTGAATCTTCGAAAACAATCGAATTTTCATTGGTTTGATTCGCTTTTCTTGCTCCGACAATAAAAACTTCTGGATCTGGTTTCGCATTCGAAACATCATTTCCATCTACGATATCATCGAAATAATTTAAAATCTGAACTTTTTCTAGAATTGGACGTGCATTTTTAGAAGCAGAACCCAAAATAATTGGTTGATTATGATCTTTCAAAAAATTTAAAACACGCATTACACCTGGTAAAATTTCTGAATCATCCATTTTATCGATATAAGCTAAATAGTCTTCATTTTTTTGATTTAACCATTCGTTTTTTTGTTCTTCTGTTGCTTCAACATTTCCTAATCCAAGAATAATTTCTAATGAACGCACACGCGAAACTCCTTTCAAAAGCTCATTATGTTCGTGCGTAAAATCAATGTTTAAAGTATCGGCTATTTTTTTCCACGCCAAATAGTGGTATTTTGCAGTGTCTACAATGACACCGTCTAAATCGAAAATAAATGCTTTAGTTTTCAAAATAATTATGCTTTGATTGGTTCATCCTCATCTTTAACGCGTGTTACAAAAAGTGCGGCAATAATTAGCGCAACTCCACTGGTAACAATAGCGTAAATTGGATTATCGTTATAAAGGTATTTTACAATTGGACCGCCCAAAAGAGCGTTGATGATTTGAGGCATACAGATAAAGAAATTGAAAATTCCCATGTAAACGCCCATTTTTTTGGCTGGAATTGCGCCTGCTAAGATTGCATAAGGCATTGATAAAATACTTGCCCAAGCGATTCCTACACCAATCATTGAGATGATTAAAAGTTTTGGATCATGAATAAAATAAATAGAAATTAATCCTAATCCTCCACAAATTAATGAAATAGCGTGTGTTGTTTTTCGACCAAATTTTAGTGCAATTGCGGGTAAAAAGAAAGCAAAAATTGCCGAAATTCCGTTGTAAACTCCGAAGATAATTCCTACCCAATCTCCTGCTTCGTTGTATGTTGCGGAATGCGTATCTGTCAAAGGTAAATTATAAACATGATGCGCAATTGCTGGTGTTGCATACACCCACATACCAAATAAAGCAAACCATGTAAAAAACTGAACCAAGCCTAATTGTTTCATCGTTTTTGGCATGTTTCCAAAATCTGTAAAAATTTGTGTAAGACTTGTTTTTTCTTCTATTACGGGTTCTCTTCCTTCCGATTTTTCAAACGCATCTAACTGTTCTGGAGAATATTCTTTTGTTGTAAAAATCGTTATTAAAACGGTTATTATAATTGCGATTGCACCAATAATAAACGATAAAATAAGATGAAATGGAACTTCTCCTTCCGCAGCAGTACTCGAAACGCCAAACCAATTACTCAAAATATATGGCAACCACGAACCAACAACAGCTCCTAAACCAATAATTACAGTTTGAATTGAATAACCCAATGTACGTTGATCCGAAGGTAACATATCTGCAACAAAGGCGCGCATTGGCTCCATTGCAATGTTGAATGACGCATCCATTATCATCAAAAATCCTGCTCCCATCCAAAGTGCAGGCATAATTGCAGTAAATGCACCAGCTTGCGGCATTAAGATTAATCCGAAAGAGGCCAATAATGCGCCTAATAAAAAGTAAGGTTTTCTTCGTCCGAATTTGGACCAAGTATTGTCTGAATAGTGACCAATAATCGGTTGAACAATCAATCCCATTAAAGGTGCTACAATCCAAAACCAAGATAATTCGTGCACATCGGCACCAAATGAACTTAAAATACGGCTCGCATTTGCGTTTTGCAAGGCGAAACCCATTTGAACTCCTAAATATCCGAAACTTAAATTCCAGATTTCTAGAAATCCTAATCTACGCTTTCCCATTATCGTAATTTTATTATGTATTTTACGATAAGCGTTTTATGCTTATCAAAACTATATTTTTGTTTTTTGAGAAGTAAAAATATGTTTTGATTTGATTACAATGTTAAAACTTTTTTTTGGGATTATTGCAACTGTAACAATTATTTAACCAAAAAAAATGTACTAAATCGTTGTAGTTTCTCGGTGTAATAATTCGGTTCCAACAACTTCGGTAATATAATGCTCGTGTTCGTTTTCCGACTCTAATTTTTGTATTAATAGACGAGCCGCAATCTCTCCCATTTTGAAGGCATTTTGTTTGACTGTAGAAATGCTTGGAATTGAATTTCTTGAAATTACACCATCTGTAAAAGCAATTAGATGTAAATCTTCTGGTATTTTAAATCCTCGTTTCAAAGCAGTTTTTAATACTTTAACAGCATATAATTCATTAACCGCCATAACTGCATCAAATTTATTTTTTTCGAAAAAATCATCAATCATCGTGTCAATCTTACTTTCATCTTCGATGCGTAAAATCAAATTTTCGTCTACTTCGATTCCATTTGCTTCCAAAGTTCTTACATAACCTTCTGTTCTTAAACGACCTACACTTATGTAATCTGGCGTTGTAATGAAACCTATTTTTCTGCGTCCTTTACTTATAAAATATTGAATTGCTTCTTGTGTAGCAAGTACGTCATCAATTATTACTTTATCGGTATAAACTTCGCGCGTTACACGATCAAACATCACAACTGGCATACCTTGGTTGATGATTTCTTTGACGTGATGATAATCTTTTTTGGCTTGAGTTTCTTTGGATAACGAGATTACAAAACCGTCTATACTACCCGCTGCCAGCATTTCCATGTTGATAACTTCGCGCTCATAAGACTCATTTGATAAACAAATTAAAACATTATATCCATATTGATTGGCTAAATTTTCGATACCGCTAATTACCATAGCGAAAAAATCATGTACAATTTCGGGAATAATTACCGCAATGGTTTTTGTTTTACGATTTTTAAGGCTTAATGCTATATTATTTGGCTTATAGTTGTACAATTTTGCAAATGCCTGAATTTTTTGACGTGTTGCTTCACTAATCTCATCACTGTTCTTTAATGCTTTTGAAACCGTTGAAATTGAAACATCTAATTCTTTTGCAATCTGTTTTAACGTTAAATTTTTTTTCATAATCTTCTCTCTTCCTATACCATCAATCTAATATTACTAATTTCTGCCTTTTTTATCAGAAATTAACACTGTTTGGTAAATAATTTAATTATTTATTAACACGCAAACGTTTTCGTTAAACCAGACAGTGTACTTCATACACAATCAATCATTTAAACTACTTATATTTGAGATTGAGAAGTAAAAATATAAATTAATAATTAACGAAACAAAACGAAAAATATATGAGGATTTTAAAACAATCTCTTCTAGCATTAGTTTTATCAAGCCCTGCTATTTTATCTGCTCAAACAGCGGTAAAAGGAACAGTGTATGATAGTACAAATAGTGCAATTCTTACTGGTGCAGATGTTTCGAACATTACAACCGGAGACTCTACAACTTCTGATGAACAAGGAAACTTTACATTAGAGGTAAATGATGGTGATATTATCACAATAAGTTATTTTGGTTATGACGACCAAGAATTTACATACGCAGGACAAGGACAATTGCAATTTCGCATGGCGAAAACAACAGAAAACTTGAAAGAAGTTGTTGTAATTGGATATGGTACTGCAAAAAAATCTGATGTTACAGGTTCTGTAAATCAATTAAATTCTGAAGATTTCAACAAAGGATCTATTTCATCTGCCCAAGAACTAATGACAGGAAAAATCGCTGGCGTTGTTGTAACATCTAGTGGAGGAGCTCCTGGAGATGATCAAAAAATCTTAATACGTGGTAATAGTTCTATCTCATTAAATCGTGAGCCTTTATATGTTATAGATGGATTACCTATTTCTGATGAAAAAATTGGAGGATCTCGAAATCCATTAGATTTCTTAAATCCAAATGACATCGAAACAATGACTATTTTGAAAGATGCTTCGGCAACTGCGATTTATGGTTCTCGTGCCGCAAATGGAGTTGTTTTGATTACCACTAAAAAAGGAAAAGGAAAACAATTTAAATATAGTTACAACTCTACAACTTCTGTTTACGATCCTATCAAGATGGTTGATTTGATGAATGCAGATCAATTTAGAACACTTGTAAAAGAACACGGAACTGCTGATGACATAGCAAAACTAGGTAACGCTAACACAGATTGGCAAAAGTTAATTTACAAAACTGCAATAGGTTTCGATCATAATTTCAGTGCTGTAGGAAAAATTGGTGATTTTATGCCTTCTCGTTTTTCTATTTCTAATACAGATCAAAATGGTATCTTAAAAGGAGATAATATTAATAGAACAACATTAAGCGTAAATCTTAATCCAACTTTTTTAGATGATCATTTAAAATTTGAAGTTAATGCAAGAGGTTCTTACATAGAGAATGTTTTTGCAAATAGAGACGCCATTGGAGCTGCATTAGAATTTGACCCTACACAATCTGTTTATTCAAATGGAATTAATTCTTGGCAAGGTTATAATGTTTACACACAACTGATAGATGGACAATATTTCTTACGAGATTTAACGCCTAATAACCCTATTGCATTATTAAACGAAGTAAATGACACCGCTGAAACAAGACGTTTTGCAGGAAATGCAAAAATGGACTATAAGCTTCATTTCTTACCAGATTTAACAGCTACTGTAAATGTTGGTTACGACATTACTAATGCCAATGGTAGAAAAGTTTCTAATTACGCTTTACCAAGTAAAAACACAAAATGGGATGGTTCTTATTCTAACTTCAATAACGAATTTTCGAACAAATTGTTAGATGCTTATTTAACATATAACAAATCATTTGGAGTTTCTACTATTAATGCAGTAGTTGGATATGGATATCAAAAATTTGGATTTGATAAATTCTCTTTTGATTCTGAGAAAGCAGAAATTGGACAAATTGCAGCTGTTGTAGATAAATACGAAAGCGTTTTATTGTCTTACTATGGACGTGTTAATTACAACTACGATAATCGTTATATCTTAACTGCAACTTTACGTGCTGATGCTTCTTCTAAATTAAATCCAAATGATCGATGGGGATATTTCCCATCTGCTGCATTTGCTTGGAACGTATCAAATGAAGAATTTTTAAAAGGAAATTCTACAATTAGTGATTTAAAATTTAGAGTTGGTTACGGACAAGTTGGTAATGTAAATGGATTAGAAGACTATTTATTCTTAACTCGTTATACGCAAAGTTTATCGTCTGCGCAATATCAATTCGGAGACAAATATTATCAAGTTTATCGTCCAGAAAAAGTTAATCCAAACTTGAAATGGGAAATATCTAATACTTTAAATATAGGAATTGATTATTCATTATTCAATAACAGAATTTATGGTAGTTTAGATATTTATCAAAAGAAAACTAAAGATTTAATTGCAGAAGTCTACGTAGATCAATTCACTAATTTCTCTAATAAAGTTAAACAAAATATTGGAGATATGGAAAACAAAGGTATTGAGTTTAATATTAATGCGGATATCATAAAAACTAAAGATTTTGATTGGTCTTTTGGATATAATATCGCATACAATGACAACAAAATTGTTAACTTAAAAAATGATAATTATGTTGGAGGAATCGATGGAGGTACTGGTATCAATATACAAGTGCACAAAGAAGGACATACACCATTTTCATATTTAGTATACAAACAAATTTACGATACAAATGGTAAACCAATAGAAGGTGCATACGAAGATTTGAATAAAGATGGCGTTATCAACGAAGATGATCGTTACTTACACAAAAGTCCATTTGCAGACTTCACAATGGGGTTCAACACACGATTTAGATACAAAAATTGGGATTTAAGTGCAACTGCACGTGCAAGTATTGGTAATTATGTATACAACAATGTCGCTTCAGCAAAAGGATATTTAGCAAAAGCAACAGGTAATGGACAAGGATATTTATCTAACGTACATACCGATTATTACAATACTGGTTTTTCTGCAATTACTGCAAGTAACTTGACAAGTGATCATTATATCGAAAATGGATCTTTCTTAAGAATAGATAATATTACATTAGGTTATAATTTGAAACAAGCGATCAAAGGAATGGACGTTCGTTTATATGGAGCTGTGCAAAATGTCGCATTAATTACAAATTATGATGGAATTGATCCTGAAGTTTTCGATGGAATTGACAGAAACTTTTATCCAAGACCAAGAACTTTTGTCTTTGGTTTAAATGTAAACTTCTAAAAGTAAAAAAATGAAATTAAACATATTCAACATTAATAAAATAGCATTAATAGGTATTTTCTCTTTATTTACAATGACATCATGCCATGACGATTTAGATTTAAATCCTATTGATCCTGATATGGTAACAGAAAATCAAGTTTTTTCTGATCCACAGCAAGCAAAATTAGCTTTAGGTAAAATTTACGCATCACTTTCTCTTACAGGACAAGAAGGTCCTGCAGGACAACCAGATATTGTTGGAATTGATGAAGGTACATCTCAATACACACGTTTAATGTTTTACTTAAACGAATTAACAACAGATGAAGCAATTGTAGGTTGGGGAGATGCAGGTTTACCAAATCTTCATGCGATGGACTGGGGAGCAAGTAATCCTTTTGTGGAAGCAATGTACTTTCGTTTAGCACAAACTGTATCTTTCTCTAATTCATTTATAGAAAAAGCTGAAAAATTAGCTGAAACAGATACTGAAGTCAAAAAATTTGTTGCAGAAGCTAGATTTATCAGAGCCTATGCTTATTACAATTTGATGGATTTGTACGCAAATGTACCATTAGTTACAAAAGTTTCATTAGAATTACCAAAACAAAGTAATCGTCAAGAAGTTTATACTTTTATTGAATCTGAATTGAAGGATTTAGAAGTTCAATTAGCAGAACCAAAAGCAAATGAATACGGACGTGTAGATAAAGTCGCAGCATATGCTTTATTATCTCGTTTATATTTAAATTCTGAGATTTACATCAATCAAAATAAATACAAAGAAGCTGCTGAATATTCGAAAAAAGCAATCGAATCTGGATATACTTTAAATACCATTGACAAAAATGGAAATGGTACTGCTTATGATGAATTATTCTTAGCAGATAATGATACAAATGGAGCACAGAATGAAAATATTTTCGCAATTAACTTTGACGGAAGATACTCTACAACTTATGGTGGCGCTACATTTATTGTAAAATCTAAAATTGGAGGATCAATGTCTCCAGCAGATTTTGGTGTAAACGGAGGTTGGGGAGGTCCCCGTACAACTAAAGCTTTAGTTAATCAATTCTCTGATGCAGTTTCTCAAAGTAACTCTAATGGAAATCCTACTGCGTGGAAAGATAAACGTGCTATGTTTCATTCTGATGGACAAACTTTCGAAATCGAAAATGTTTCAGAATTTAAACAAGGATATGCAATCACAAAATTCTCAAATAAAAAATCAACTGGATCAAACGGAAATAATGAAACAGGAGAACATGCAGATGTCGATATTCCTATTTTCCGTGTAGCAGAAATGTATCTTAATTATGCAGAAGCTTCTCTTAGAGGTGGTGGAGACGCTGGAATTGCATTAAATTACGTAAATAAATTACGCGAACGTGCTTATGGAAATACTTCTGGAAATGTATCTTCGATTAATCTAGATTTTATTTTAGCAGAAAGATCAAGAGAAATGTATTGGGAAGGAACACGTAGAACGGATTTAATTCGATTCAATAAGTTTACGAATAATTATAATTGGCCTTTCAAAGGAGGAATTACAAATGGTATGAACGTCGGAAATCATAGAGTAATCTATCCTATTCCATTTAATGCTTTAGCGGTAAATTCAAACTTAACTCAAAATCCAGGTTATTAAAATGAAAAATTTTATAAAATATATTTCGTTAGCTTGCGCGAGTATCTTTGCGTTAAGCGCTTGTAATGATGATGAGGATATTATCAAATTAGATCCCTCAACATTTGTTGCAGCAAAAGCAGAAACTCCTGCATCTTCAACAATTACATTAAGTGAAGAAAATGCAGCAAAAACTGCTTCAACTTTCAAATGGACTGCTGCTGAATATGGAGTAAACACAACACCTAAATACTCTTTAGAAGTTGATAAAAAAGGAAATAATTTCAAAGCTCCAAAAATTGTTACTTCAACATCGGCACTTTCTTACGATATTACAGTAAAAGATCTTAATACACTTGCAGTAGATTTAGGTATCGAACCTTTTAAAGAAGGAGAATTAGAATACCGTATTGTTTCTTCGGTAGGAAGCCCTGCTTCTCAAGAATTAACATCTAATGTTATTGCAATTAAAGTAACACCTTATCCTACAGATTTGTCTACAAATTGGGGTGTTATAGGTTCTATTACAAATTGGACAGATGGAAAAGATATTCCTTTTTGGAAATCTGGAACCTCAAATGTATTCGTTGCATATATTGATGTAAACGAAGCTAATTCTGAAATTAAATTCCGCCAAGATGGTAAATGGGATTTAAATTATGGTGATGATGGACAAGATGGTAAATTAGAGAAAGGTGGTGCAAATATAAAAGTTGCAGATGCAGGATCTTATAAAGTAACATTTGACTTAACTAATCTTACTTATAAATTAGAAAAATATACTTGGGGATTAGTTGGTGATGCAACTCCTAATGGATGGGAAGGACCAGACACAAAACTATCTTATGATGGTAAATTAGATGCTTGGACAACCACTGTTACGATGAAAGATGGAGAGTTTAAATTCCGTCAAAATAACAAATGGGATGTTAATTACGGAGGAGCTCCAACAGCAGGAACTTTAACAGATAAAGATGGTGCGAACATCAAAATAAAAGCTGGAATATACAAAATCACAGCTAATTTCAATAAACTGACTTACACAGTTGTAGCGCAATAATATTTTCTCATTCGTAATATTTTTTAAAAAGCCATTAAAATTCATTTTGAATCTTAATGGCTTTTTTCTGTAATAATCAAAAAAAATCTCATCAAACGATGAGATTTTTTTGTTGATTAAAAATTAAGTTTAATATTATATTTTTCGTAAAAATTCTGGATATGTGCAACAGCTTCTTCAGCCGTATCAACTAATCTAAAAAGATCTAAATCTTTTTCAGCAATATAACCTTCCGCTAACATTGTTTTCTTTATCCAATCTATTAATCCTGACCAATATTCAGTTCCAACCAACACAATTGGGAAACGTCCTGTTTTCTTAGTTTGGACCAATGTCATTGCTTCAAATAATTCGTCCAACGTTCCGAAACCTCCTGGCATACCGATGAATCCTTGCGAATATTTTACAAACATTACTTTTCGTGCAAAGAAATAATCAAAATTGATTTCGTATTCGCGGTCAATATATTTGTTAAGAGAAGTTTCAAAAGGCAAAGAAATTCCAAGTCCTACAGAAGTTCCGCCACCTTTTTGTGCGCCTTTGTTCGCTGCTTCCATTATTGCTGGTCCTCCACCAGTTATTACTCCAAAACCAATTTTTGTTAACTGAAAAGCAATGTCTTCTGCTAATTTATAATATGGATGTTCTGGAGAGGTGCGTGCAGAACCAAAAATAGACACACAAGGTCCAATTTTCGACATAATTTCGTAACCGTTTACAAATTCTGCCATAATCTTGAACAATGCCCAAGAATCATTAATTCTAATCTCGTTCCAATCTTTTTGACGGAAAGGAGATTTTATTCTATCATCTTCTTTTTCTCTATCTGTCATGTTATTTCAATAAAAAAACCGTAACAAAAATGCTACGGTTCAATATACAAATTTATTTATATTGTATTTAATCTCTACTCATAAAGATTCTCAAAATGTACCAAAATAATAACATTAATGATGCAAATAATGATAATGCTGATGCAACATATTGTTGTGTTCCGAATTGATATTTTAATTGGTGTGTGTTGTATAAAATTGCTCCACCAGCTAATGCGCACATTCCTACAGAAAACCATAAGCCTAAATCAAAACCAAATAACATTCCTGCAACGACTAAACCAATTGCTAAGAAAAATCCGATTGTTAAGGCTCCTCTTAAAACTGAGAAATCAGCTTTTGTTAAAAATACAATTGCAGATAAACCGATAAATAATCCTCCTGTTACCACTGCGGCTTGTTTTATAACGTAAGTTCCACCATAATTTAGTGCAATGTAAAGCATCGGTACAAAAATTAATGCTTCCGCAATAATATATAAGAAATAACCTAAATATTGTTTTGATTTAGAAACCGATCCGTATGCCATTTTTTGTGCTACCCAAGTAATTCCCATAAAACCAGCTAATAACGCTAACCAAAGATAACCTTGTGTAAGACTTAACATGAAATTTACTAATGGTTCTGATTTTAACATCAAAGATTCTATCAATACAAATACTAAAACTCCACCCGCAACATGTCCGTAGGTGTGTTTGTAAAATGTTGCTCTTTCTGCATCTGTAGCTTCGGCTACCAGTTGATTTTGATTATATACGTGTTGATTCTCCATATTATATACTATTTTTTTTGGTTTGATGATTTTCTTAATTTATTTAATGCTAAAATAGTGATTTTTGAACATTAAAAAAATCACTGTTTCTTGCTAATTTCTTTGACTGATTTTATCCAATCAATTAATCCGATGAATGACAAAATTAATAAAACGATATATTGAACAGATGTGATAACTGCACCTTTGTAAATCATTAATGGAATCATGACTAAATCGCCGATAATCCAAAAGTACCAATTGTCAATTTTTCTACGTGCCATCATCCACATTCCGATTAAGAAAACAGCTGTTGTTGTAGCATCTACAAAATCTATTTTGGTATAATGAAACTTAGATTGCGCTAAATAATTTAAATCAAAACCATTTTGAATAACGGGACGAAAATAATAAATAGTCAAAATAAAGATAAAACTCAATGCAAAAAGTAGTGTTGCATACAGATATTCTTTCTTCGTTGCCCAGGAAACATCAACGTGTTTGTGATCTACCTCAAGATTTTTTTGCCATAAAATCCATCCATAAATTGCCATCGAAGTATAATAAAAATTGATAATGGTTTCGCCATATAATCCCCAATTAAAAAATAAATAAATGAAAATAAACGTGGAAATTATAGTTGTTGGATAAACTAAAATATTACGTTTGTACGTATAATATACCGAGATAATTCCGAACAATGTCGCGATTATTTCAAGAATAATATTTAACGTAGAATACGTTTTGTAAGGCGCAATGATAAAATCAATAAAATCGTTCATTTGTTAAGTTGTGAGTGATGAGTTATTCGTTATAAATCTAAAATATTGAATCGTATATCGTCATTCAAAAATCATAATTCTAACTTCGATCTATTCATAATCCAATACCCAAACCAAGTAATATTCATCAATCATTTTATAAAAAGCATGATATTTTCTACTTTTTACCTCATCAGAAATCCAACAAATAATTTGATTATTTTCAATCAATTCAAATTCTTCTGCACGATAATGATTCAGAAAATTCCAAAGATTTCCACCATTCAACTTATACAGTCCTTCCTTCATCCCCCAAATGATGTGTAAAAATTCGGTTTCTTTTTCTTTCGGAATCCACGCTAATTCGTCTGGACGCACGAATTTATGTTTGATGTTTTGTATTTTTTTTGGTCGAGCTAATTCTATATCAATCCCGATATTAAAAGAACTAACGCCAACAGCAACTAAACCATAGGAATGTGTGATAGAAATTTCTTTGTTTGTTGGTAAATATGGTTTCCCATTTTCGTCATAATTTACATCATAATTTAATCCTAATTCTTTCAGACACGCTCTCAAACCCAGATATTCGCGTGCTTGCTTGGGACGGAGATTTTTATACTTCTCCATTCTATATTCCTCTAATTGAAGATATTCTAATAATTCTTCGTTAGTTTCTGTCACATTCCACGTCACAATCTTGGTTTGATTATGATTGTTAATATAATCGATGATAGGCATTTTTATTATCGTAAATTAGTTTGTAAATTTGTTGCTTATAAACTTTATAAATAAAAGTTAGTTAAATATATCAATTGATGGATACAAAAACGCAATACATTCCATACAAAGTTAAAGATATTTCTTTAGCAGAGTGGGGAAGAAAGGAAATTACGTTGGCTGAGGCTGAAATGCCAGGGTTAATGTCTATCCGTGAAGAGTTCAAAGCTACTCAACCTTTGAAAGGTTCTCGCATTGCGGGTTGTTTACATATGACAATCCAAACTGCAGTACTTATCGAAACGTTGGTTGCCTTAGGAGCTGATGTTACATGGTCATCATGTAATATTTTCTCTACACAAGATCATGCTGCTGCTGCAATTGCTGCTGCTGGTATTCCTGTGTATGCTTGGAAAGGGATGAATGAGGAAGAATTCGATTGGTGTATCGAACAAACATTATTCTTCGGAGAAGATCGCAAACCATTAAATCTTATTTTAGATGATGGTGGAGATTTAACGAATATGGTGATTGATCGTTACCCAGAATTAGTAGCTGAAATCAAAGGATTATCAGAAGAAACAACTACAGGTGTACACCGTCTTTACGAAAGAATGGAGAAAGGTACTTTACCAATGCCTGCAATTAATGTAAACGACTCTGTAACAAAATCGAAATTCGATAACAAGTACGGATGTCGTGAGTCTGCTGTTGATGCGATTCGTCGTGGAACAGATTTGATGATTGCTGGTAAACGTGTTGTAGTTTGTGGTTTTGGTGATGTTGGTAAAGGTACTGCAGAATCTTTCCGTGGTGCTGGAGCAATCGTTACAGTTACAGAAATTGATCCTATTTGTGCTTTACAAGCTGCAATGGAAGGTTACGAAGTAAAAAAATTAGATACAGTAGTTGCAAACGCTGATATTATAATTACAACAACTGGTAACTTTGGTATTGTACGTGCAGAGCATTTCGAGAAAATGAAAGACAAAGTAGTTGTTTGTAACATTGGGCACTTCGATAACGAAATCGATATGGCTTGGTTAAACTCAACTTACGGAGCAACTAAAACTGAAATCAAACCTCAAGTTGATATGTACAATATCAATGGAAATGATATCATCATTTTAGCAGAAGGACGTTTAGTAAACTTAGGTATTGCAACAGGTCATCCATCTTTTGTAATGTCAAATTCATTCTCAAACCAAACTTTAGCTCAAATCGAATTATGGACTAATGCTGGTGCTTACAAAAATGAAGTTTACACTTTACCAAAACACTTAGATGAAAAAGTTGCTGAATTACATTTAGCAAAATTAGGTGTTGAGTTAGAGGTTTTATCTCAAAAACAAGCAGATTACATTGGAGTAAAGGTTGAAGGACCATTTAAACCAGAATATTATAGATATTAATTAATTTTAATTCAGAATTTTTATTTGAAAAAAGAAAAAAGCACTTAACTATATGCCCTCGCCCTGAACAAGCGAGGGCTTTTTTATGCAATTATTTTTCATTTGTGAACAAATCGTTTTAAAATCCTATCTTTAGACAGATTCAGTATTGATTTGAAGATTATTTATGATGAAAAAAACTTTACAAATTGGATGTATTTTAATTGGATTTACACCTCTTTTTGCACAAACCGAAAAACCTTCGGACATATTTTGGAATAATTTAAAAAAACATTGTGGTAAAGCCTACGAAGGAAAATTAGCCGAGCATATAAAGCGAGATGATTTTACAGGTAAAAAATTAACCATGCATGTAAAAAGCTGTACAGACAATGAAATAAAAATACCATTCAATGTTGGCGATAATTATTCGAGAACATGGGTTTTGACAAAAAAAGATGGTATTATTACACTAAAACACGATCATCGTTACGAAAATGGAAAATCAGATTCTATTACCTATTATGGCGGAACGAATACAAATTATGGTTTCAAGGATTTTCAGATGTTTCCGGCAGATCAAGAAACTGCAACGCTGATTGATTATGCTTCGACAAACATTTGGTGGATAACGTTAGATGATAAAAACTTTAGCTACAATCTACAAAAAGCAGGATCTAAAACTCCATTTAATGTATATTTTGATTTAACAAAAGAAATTGAAACTCCTCCAGCTCCTTGGGGTTGGGGAAAACCGAGATAATAAAAAAAGAGCTTTTAGCTCTTTTTTTATTCTTCTAATTGATTCAATATTATTATACAATTTAATCTTTTTCTACACCACTGTTTCGTTCTGTATTTACTTTCTCCAAAAGAGCATCAAGCTCCACTTGGGTCATTACCTTTTTTGGTTTTAATTTCTTGAAATCAAAAGAATTTTCTTCTGTCATATTTTTCAATCTATAAGTAACTTTTCTTTCAGTGGTTATTTTAGAATTATTTTCTTTTTTATTAATTATTTCTGCCTCGACAACAATATATCCTTTGAACTGCAATTTTAATGGACTTACAGAATGATCTCCTTGTTTCATCAACCAGAAATGATAGCTAAAAGTTTTATCTTCGGCAATAAATTCTTTTGTATCAAATCCTAAAATCTTCTTAGAGTTACGTGTTGGTTTCATAGAAATTGACTGGATAGAATCTATCAAATAAATAGCTGAAGTATCAATATAATCATAAGAATTATTGGTTTCAAAATCATTTAACAACCATTTCGGCTCAGGCTCTATTTTTATAAAAGATTTATTTTGATCATTATTAATTTTCTCAACAAGTTTTACAAAAGAAAATGACGAGTTTGCAGTAACTTCAACTTCATACGATTTATTAAGTTCTGCAACTATAATGTTATAATCTTCAGAAGGCATATTAGGATTTTCTGCTTTATCAAGTATTGTTTTCTGATGAAAATCGTATAAAAAACGATACGTTTTCTCTTGTGAGAATACAATTATAGAAAGTGCTAAAAATAAAAATGTAATAATTTTTTTCATAATATTTAAAGTAATGAATTTATCTCTTTATCAAAATATCGGCGTTTATTGCTGGAGTAATTCCCAAAGGTGTTTTCTTCCAAACATCAGAATCTCTCGTTTTATACAAACACTTAGCAAGTAAAGCGCCACTAAAATAAATTGGCTTTTCAACTTCTGTCAACAACTCTATTTTAATAAAAAAATCATCTTGATATTTAATATTCAAATCTCGAAGATCAATTGTAAAAATATCATTTTGCTGATATTCTTTTTTTACCACAACTTCAAAAGGTTTCTCTAAAATTGATTGATCTGGTTTTCCATTATTCATAGTCGTTAAATCAACTTTTAAAATAATAGAATCTAATTTCAAACTACTGCTAAAGTTAAAATTAATGCGTTGAAAAGTAAACTCCTTTTTGGGAGCATTCATTGGAATTGCAAATTCTTTGGTAAATTTCGGTAACGAATCTTTATCAAAATTAATATCAGCCGTTAATCCGATTAAAATTGATTTTGTCTTAGTATCTGAACCAATTCGTTTCAACCGAAATTTGCTTTTATCGTACAAAATTGTTTCGTTCAATTCTATCGTATCTTTTCGGAAATCTTGCGCATTTACAAACGTTATAAAACACAAAAAAAAGAAGTAAATTTTTATCATAAATTATTGATTTTAATTATTTTTCAAGTTTATAACATAAAGACAATCAAAATTCATAACGACTACACAATAAGATGTTAAAGTTTATCTATATTTATTAAGAATTATTCATGAAACGTATTGTTTTTTTACATAAATTTAATAGAAGTATCTAATTGAATGAAAATTAAACATCTTTTATATCTATTTTTCCTAATAAATTCAATGTTGATTTCTGCACAAGAAATTGGATTAAAATTGGCAGAAAATGTAAAATCTGAAACTATTGCGTTTCAGTTTATCAAAAATTTAGTTATAATTCCAGTTCAATTAAATGGTCGCGAAATGAATTTCATTGTAGATTCTGGCTTGCGCGAAACCATTTTATTTAGTCAGTTTAACGAAGCTATAAATCATAAAACACTCAAAGAAATAAAACTAAAAGGTTTGGGAAATAACGAAGAAGGTACGATTGGCTATTATTCTTCGGGAAATATTTTATCTATTGGGAAATATTTTTATTCAGCCAAAACTCCAATAATTATTATTCAAGATCAAAATTTTGATTTGTTTTCTCGCTTAGGAATTGATGTACATGGGATTATTGGTTACGATTTTTTCAGGAATTATCCTGTGAAAATTGATTATTCAAAAAGAAAAATAACCATTTATAAATCAATTCTTAATGTAAAAAAAATCAATAAATATCAATCTGATGATCTGGAAATTAGTGCAGAAAAGAAACCATTTTTAAACATCAATTTCAATCATTATCAAGAATATAATAATCAAAAATTATTAATTGATATCGGAAATAGTGACGGTTTGTGGTTATTCAAAAAAGAGATTGATAATTTACGTCTACCTAACAATGTTTTTTATGATGAGTTAGGTAAAGGTTTTAACGGAATAATAAGTGGTGAAAGAGGAACTGTGGATCGTGTAAATATTGGTAAATATGAGTTTGAACAACCATTAATTGCGATTCCAAATCCAGAATCTATTCAATTTATTAATGTCAAAAATAACCGAAAAGGCTCTGTTGGAAATGAAATTCTGAGACGTTTTACACTTATTTTAGATTATAATAATGCGAAAATTTATTACAAACCAAACAAAAATTTTGATGATGCTTTTCATTATAACAGAAGTGGATTAACCATTGTTCATGCTAATTTTGAGTGGAAAAAAGAATCGATTGGAATATCGTTAGATACCAAAGAAACGAATGAAAATGATACAAAAACAACGCAAAAAATGAATTATCAGTATGTGATGAAACCGATTTACAAAATAGAAACTGTTCGTAAAAAATCGAATGCAGAGTTTGCGGGTTTAAAAGCAAATGATCAATTAGAGAAACTGAATGGAAAAAATGTGAGTAAAATGACTTTAACCGATATTGAAAATTTTATGCGACATAACGAACATCAAGAAATATCAATCGAAATTCTGAGAAATAATCAATCCATGAAATTCAAATTTATATTGGATATTCCGTTTACAAATTAAAAAAATGAGCAACTTTTAGTTGCTCATTTTTTCTATTCTTCTTCTAATTGATTTAATATTTTTTCTAATTCGAGAAGTGGTTTTTTATACAATTTATTAATCCACCATTTTAAGATGAATACACATATCAAAATATAAATAATAAATGTAGAAATAATATAAAGCCATAATAAAAATACATTCTCAAAATGTAAAAAATCGTTTTTTTGAATATAAATAATTCCTACAAACATAATCATCAAAATAAAGACGATATACGAATATATGCTATAAATATCGATGGATGATTTGTAATTATAATAAAACCAATTAATATTTTTCAGGGAATTATATTCTAAATTATATGACCTTTTGTAAAACTTAAAAATGTAAACAAATGGCACTATCATTGTGGCAAAAAGACAGATTATAACCCACCAAATCAGATTCGAACTAGAATCAAAAAGATAAGGAAAAACTAATAATATAGGAAATGATGTTAATTGAAAAAAGAAATCTTTTTTCATTACAGCTCTCACTTTATCAACCACCGTATTGGCCACTTTTTTTATTTCTAAATCTTTTTCAATCTTCACATCTTCGGAAGACTGATCGTTCCATTGTTTTTGTAGTTCATCAAAATTCATAACCGTAAGTTTTTATGATGTTTTGTAATTTTTCTTTTGTTCTGTTCAATTTTACACGAGCGTTGCCTTCTGTAATTCCCAGATTTTGTCCTATTTCTTTGTGACTTTGTCCTTCCAAGAAAAGAAATATCAAGGCTTTCTCTACTTTATTCAATTCATGCACAGCTTTGTAAAACAATTCTAACTGTGTTTCTTTTTCGGCAGAATCTAATTCATCAACTTGATCTATATTCTCCAAAAATGTATGTCGATCTGTTTTCTTTTTTTCTTTTTTGAAAAATGTTAACGCTGTATTCAACGATACACGATACATCCACGTCGAAAATTGAGAATTTCCTTCAAATCGTTCAAAAGATTTCCATAATTGCAAAACAATTTCCTGAACCAAATCATTTTGATCCTCCGCATTGTCCATATACATACGAGAAACTTTATGAAGAATTCCTTTATGTTGGTCAATTAAATTTAAAAATTCGGTTTGCTTTGCCTTCAAAATCGTTTATTTTACTTTTTTCAGAGCAATTTGTTCATCATCAACAAAAAGGATACAATTAACTCCAAAAAATCCTTGTTGCAAATTAGCTTTAATTCCAATTCTTTCTTGATTATTTTTGATATGTCCAGTTAAAATTGGAGGATTAAAATAATTGACCTGAAAATCTTGTAATTGATTATTTACAAAAAGTTTTTCGCCCGAAAACCAATTATTCTCAATTCTGATTACATTGTTTTCATAAGTTGCTTCCCAAATAGATTTCATCGTTTTATTTTTTAGTGTTTACAAGTTAGTAGACATAAAATAAAAACGTTACAGTTATCAAACAAAAAAGTCAGAAAAATATTTCTGACTTTTATTTGTTCTATTATTTTTGATATTTAAAACTCCATATCCAACCAAATCGGCAAACTAAATTCTTCTAGTAAATGCGCTAATTTATAATCGTGGTAATTTTCTTTTGTTATCCAAACCATTTCTTCTATTTCAGAGGCTATTTTTATCGCTTCTCCCGACTTTAATTTCACATGAAACACATTTGCATGTACTTCTGTATTTTCTTCGTTTACGGCTAACGTATCGTGTTTTCCTAAAAAAGAAACTCTGTGTGAAAGAATATCAAGGTTTATTTCTTCTAAAAATTCGCGACGAAGGGTTTCTAATAATTCTTCATTTTGTTCACGCTTTCCTCCTACCATCTGAAAAAAAGTAGAATTCTTTTTACGAACAGCCAACATTCTTCCAGAAGAATCGGTTACAAGTGCGTTTACAAGATAAATATGATTCATTGTTATGCGTTATGCGTTATGCGTTATGCGTTATGCGTTATGCGTTATGCGTTATGCAAAATTAAAATTTAGATTGATTTACGAAGAACTTTAATAAAAAAATTGCCATTCTGAGTTTGTCCAAGAATATATAGCAATTGACTACAATAAAAAGCAAAAAAAAAGCTTCACAAAATTGTGAAGCTATAAAAGTTGGCGATCCGGACGGGATTCGAA